>QHVY01000405.1 GCA_003223695.1 Acidobacteriota bacterium | reverse complement strand
CATGCCTTCGGTCGTCGGATCGACGCTCACGCCTTCGAATCCACTTTCGGTGTATGCCCGTTTGATTGCTTCCGCCGCCCGCTGCACGAGCGTCTGCTCGATGGTGTTGCCGACGTGGAGATCGATCTTCTCCTTCTCCAGCGCCTCGTTGATCTTCGTGTTGTTCAGCTCTTTGTTGCCGCGGTATTCGACCGAGCCAATGCGTGGCCGTTCCTTGACGATTGCCCGGACGATGACGCCGCTGTCTCCGCGTTCGGCCTCGATGCGGATGTCATCGAAGAGTCCGGTCTGCCAAAGGTTCAAAAAGTTTTTCTGAATCTGGTCGGGGTTGTACGGCTCGCCGGGAGTGATGCCGAGATAAACGCGAATGGTGTCGCTGGCGACGGTGGCGTTCCCGCTGGCTTCGAATCGCTGCACGGGCTGTCCAGCGAGGTCGCCCGTGGCGGATGGCTTGATGGAAGTCGCGGCGGGCGCCGGCACTGTGGGCTCAGTGATCCGGCCGGGTTCCGAACGAGGGATGATCGTACCCGGCGGCGATCAGGGCCGCGAGGGCAATGGCCAACAGTCTTGTCATCGAAATGGAGGAAAACTCCTGCGGTTAGACGTTCCGGCTATTGAGAAAGTCACGCGCCAGAACACTGTCAAAGGGTTGTGCATTCTAGCGTAACCTTCAGGTCGCCAAAATGTTTTTTGCCGCTCTCCTGGCGCTGCGCATCGCCGTCGTTGGCGACATCGGCTCGGGCACGGCGGAAATCGCAAAGGGCATCGCGCGGATCCATCGTCAGTCGGCTATCGACGCAATCATCAGCACCGGCGACAATGTCTACCCCTGCGGCGTCAAATCGTTGAACGATCCCCGCCTGGAGGTGTTGCGACCGCTTACATCCCTGAACATCGCGATTTACCCCGTCCTCGGCAACCATGATTATTGCGGCAATCCGGATGCGGAGATCCGAGCCACACTGCCGAATTGGCGCTTTCCGGCCCGCGAATATGTGCTCCATCTAGGCGTCGCGGATTTTGCGATGCTCGATACAAATCCGTACGCCGCCGGCCGGGCGCCGCCGCCCGATGTCGAGGCATTGTTCCGCGGCTCAACTGCTCCGTGGCGGTTCGCCGTCGGTCATCATCCGCTGCTTTCCTCCGGCTACCACGGCCATTTCCCGCGCGCCGAGCATCGCCGGATGGTGGCGCTGATCCCGGCAATGCGCCGGGCGCACGTCGATCTGTACATGAGCGGTCACGATCATCATCTGGAACTGATCGACGAGCGGCCGCGAATGCTCATCAGCGGCGCCGGATCGGAACCCATCCCGCCCGTACTTCGGCACGCGCACACGATCTGGGCGAACGAGGGCCCGGCGTATCGCGGATTTGCGATCGTGGAGATCAGCGCGACGTCGATGTCGATTCGGTTCTACGACGCGGACGGAAACCCGCGAAGCGGCGCTTTCGGGTTCACGCGTAAGTAGCCCGCCCGCCGCCAAACGACCAATTTTCCTTCACCACTTCGACCACAGAGATCATCACGTCGTCCGGCCTAACATCGGCGGCATTCTGCAGCCGCCTGGCGATGTCGGCGTAGAGATTTTTCTTGATCTCGACCGTGCGGCCGAGGTTGAAGGTGATCTCGATGATGATCAGATCCTTCGACCGATTCACGCCGCCGTAACTCGGATGCGCGATCAGCGCGTCGTCGTCGAGCTCCTGAATCACCTGAAAGCGATCATCGCGCGGAACGTTTGCCTGGGCGACCAGCGCCTCCTGCACGGCATCGGCGACGCTGCGCAGGTACTCAGGCGATTTGCCTTTTCGCAGATAGAGTTTGACGAACGGCACAGGCGCGCGAGGCTATCACGAGCAGCTGGTGGTACGATTTTCGACCGGTGGCAAACACGAATCTCGGCGTTCTAATCTGCGACCTCGCCCGATCCTTCTACGACCTCGGTTGGGTTACCGGGACCGGCGGGGGCATCTGCATCCGCGATGGCGATCATGTCGTGATCGCGCCGAGCGCCGTGCAAAAAGAACGCATGCAGCCCGATGAGATGTTCACCATCGCGCTCGACGGTTCGATTCTTTCGCGACCGGCCGATCCGGAACTTCGTCCCTCGGAATGCACATCGCTCTTCTTGAAAGCGATCAATCTGCGAGATGCGGGAGCGGTCATTCACACGCACTCGATTCATGCGATGCTGGCGACCTTGCTCTTCGGATCCGAGTTCTCGATCTCACACCTCGAGATGATCAAAGGAATCGAAGGCATGTCCTACGACGATTGCCTCGTCGTGCCGATCATTGAAAACGCGGCGCACGAATGCGATCTCGCCGATGCGCTCGAAGAAGCCATTCTGCGATACCCGGCGGCGAACGCTGTGCTGGTGCGCCGGCACGGCGTTTATGTTTGGGGCGCGGATTGGGTCCGTGCAAAAACTCAGGCGGAGTGCTATGACTATCTCTTCCGCGCAGCGGTGGAGATGCGACGAATGGGAATTCCCACCTCTCTGGAAGGAGGATCCGACAATGCGAGCATACCGGCTCGACAATCCCGCGCACACAATCGGAGCTGAGGATCTCGCCACGCAAGGCTTGTTGTCATGGAGCGTCTCGTCGAACGAGGGGGAGCGCACAGCGATGATCGACAAAATCAAGCGCGAGCGCGGCTATGTCGATCAGGACTTCATCGCTCTGCTTCCGGACACGCCGAATCTCGAGACGATCTGCGCGAAGTTCGATAAGGAGCACTATCACACCGAGGATGAGGTGCGCTTCGTGGTGGAGGGGGAGGGGATCTTCGACGTT
>QHVY01000215.1 GCA_003223695.1 Acidobacteriota bacterium | reverse complement strand
GCAAAAACATTCACGAAAATTCGTGATGAATTTGAACGAGATTTACTCGCAGCGATCGATCGCGCAATGGCAGCGCACAAAATCGACTACATCCCAGGATCGGTGGAGCTCGGCGATTACGATCCGACATCCACAACAATTGCCATCGCGCCGGGCGGGCAACTCGGCAAGCTTCCCGCGCGTGCCGTCGCAGCGACCTTCGATCGCTATTTCGCCGAGGCGCATGCGAGGGCGATGGGCGCGCAGTGGGAAAGCTACACGCCGTACGAGCTCCGCACCGTCGGCACCTTCATTCGCCTCGGTCAGCCACAGCGCGCGCACGAGCTGCTCGAATTTTTTCTGTCCGGGCAGCGGCCGCCGGAGTGGAGAGAGTGGGCCGAGGTGGTGTGGCGCGATCCGAAAACGCCGAAGTTCATCGGCGACATGCCGCATGGATGGGTGGCGTCGGATTATCTCCGCTCTGTGCTCGATATGTTCGTCTACGACCGCGACGACGGCGCCGTGGTCATCGGCGCGGGAGTTCTGCCAGAGTGGGTGACGCAAGCACCTGGCGTCAGTGTACGAAATCTCAGCACGCATCAGGGAGTCGTCAGCTTCACGATGCGCGGCACGTCAAAGGTCGTTCACGTCCGTGTCGCCGGCCCAATCAACAGTGCGATCGTTCACTCGCCCTTGCCGAAAGTGAAACGTGTTGAGGTCAACGGCAAGCCGGTCGCCGCGGTCCAGGACGTGCGCGTGCGCGCATTTCCGGCTGACGTTGTGTTCACATATTGACGTGCAACCTGAGCCCCGATGGTACGAAGCCGGTCCTGAAAATCCTTTCGGTATCAGAATCCTCGATTGTCGCCCGTACATCCTGAACATGATCGCGACAACGAAGGACCAAAGCATCGCTGAGCGGTTTGTTCGTCTTCGCACAAGTGATGGCAAGATCTAGTCCACGCGAGAATCCCGCAGTCAGTGAAGGTTCCAACGGCGCTCGAGTTCCCGCACAGCGGCGCCGCGTTGGAAGGCATCATCTTCAAGGCCGATTCGATGGAAGTGAAGTGGGATATTTACATCTACGATTCGTTGTTTCTTTTCGCACGGAGTTGGACGGGTGACCTCTGTTACCGCGCCGTTTTCTCATCGGCACGAACGCAATGAGGCGCATGCTGCCGCACCGAATTCCACCGGACGTCCCCGACGACCCAGCGACGATCGCGACGATGTCGTTTTCACTGTTCGGAAGATACGGATGCTATGCCACCTTTGACGACATCACGAAGATTCCGATTCGGTGACCGGCAATTCGCTACTCTTTCACTCCCGGACAATTGAACGGCGATTCGCGTGCTTCCTTCAGATACGACTGAAAGTCTGGCGCGACGAGCCGAGTCACCGGCGCATACATTCCATCACCTTTTCCGCCGGCGTTTCCCGTCACCGAATAGCCTGAGATATGAAACATCAGCGGCGTGCACAAAAATGTGGTGACGTCTGCGCGGCTGACCTTCCGCCGCGTCACTTCGATCGTCTCTCCTTTTTGAACCCACTTTCCGATCGCCGATGCACGCGGAAGGTTCTCCGAGATGTACAGCGTCTCCTCGTTCTGTTCGATGAGGTGAAAGTGCAACTCGAAGTACTCCCCGTCGTTGCGAAAGTAGACGATCGTCGCCGGCGCCGAACGAATTCTCTTGCCTGCAAGCGCCGCGGGCGTCTGCCACGGCCGATCGATGCGCAGAA
This sequence comes from Acidobacteriota bacterium, assembly GCA_003223695.1. Classification (GTDB taxonomy): domain Bacteria; phylum Acidobacteriota; class Thermoanaerobaculia; order Gp7-AA8; family Gp7-AA8; genus Gp7-AA10. Next base: position 8,887 of record QHVY01000215.1, on the reverse strand, counting down.
GAAACTGCTCGTGCGGCACCTTTGCGCGGTGACACGCCACAAGCATGACCAGCACTGCTGCCGCTGCGTATTTTCTCATCAGAGATTTGCCCCCCGTGTGCGAATCACATCCTTATAGAAGCGGGCACTCGATTTCATTGTCCGCTTTTGGGTCTCGAAATCGACGTGAATGATCCCGAATCTCTTTGCGTAGCCGAGGGCCCATTCGAAGTTGTCGAGGAGGGACCAGACGAAGTAGCCGCGCAGATCGACGCCGCGGCGCATCGCTTCGCGCGCTGCGTGCAAGTGTCGGCGGAGGTAATCCACACGCAGTGGATCTTCGAGCGTTCCGTCTGCGACAGGCGGATCGTAGAACGCCGCGCCGTTCTCCGTGATGTAGAGGGGCAGCTCTCCGTATCGCTTGCGAACCCAAGTGAGAATGTCGGTGAGTCCCTGTGGAAAGACTTCCCATCCGGTTTCGGTGTACGCCGCTCGCGGATTCTTCACGCGATCGGCGCGCTCAATCATTTTCTGTTGATCGTTTCGCGTCAGCCCACGCGTGTAGTAGTTGACGCCTACGAAGTCGATGCGCTGACGAATGTCGCCGAAATCGCCCTCCGGGAATTGGGGCCATGCTTCGCCGTACAGCTCGGCGAGCTCGGGCGGATAGGCACCCAGGAAAATCGGATCGAGATACTGCCGATTCATGTATGCGTCGGCGCGTGCGACCGCGGCAAAATCTTCGGCGTTGTCGGAGGCTGGATATTTCGGCTCCAGATTAACGACGATCCCGATTCGATTTTTTCCAATGGATCGATATGCGGCGACGGCTGCGCCGTGCGCGCGCAGCAGATTGTGCGCGGCGATCGGCGTTTCGAACCAGTTGCGATGTCCCGGCGCGAGCGGGCCGTGCAGATAGCCGCCGTCGGTGACGACCCACGGCTCGTTGAGCGTTGCCCAGACCGGCTGCCGGTCGTCGAGAGCGCGGAACATCACCGTCGCGTATTCGGCGAACCAGCGGGCGATGTTGCGATTGAGCCATCCGCCGCGATCATCGAGCGCCGCCGGCAGATCCCAATGAAAAAGCGTGATCAGCGGCTGGATATTCGCGGCGCGAAGCGCATCGACCAGCCGACGATAGAAGTCCAGTCCCTTCTCATTTACGCGCCCCTTGCCTTCAGGAAAAATCCGGCTCCATGAAACGCTGAATCGATAGGCATTCAGTCCGAGCTCGCGCATGAGCGCGATGTCGGCTTCGTAACGATGGTAGTGATCGCAAGCGACGTCGCCGTTTTCATTGTTCGCCACGAGTCCGGGTGTGTGACTGAAGCGGTGCCAGATGCTCGGGCCGGCTCCGTCGGCGAGCGGCGATCCTTCAACTTGATACGCCGAGGTGGCCGCTCCCCAAAGGAAGTCAGCGGGGAACGCGTTTTCGTGTGTCATACTCGCGCGGCCGAGAGGTTTTCTTCGCGATGGCGCGTGTGGCGCTCGCTGGCGTTCGCAAAGTCTACGACAACGGTCACGTAGCCGTCGAGGATGCAACATTCGACATCGGCGACGGCGAGCTGATGGTTCTCGTCGGTCCATCGGGTTGCGGCAAAAGCACCCTGCTGCGGATGATCGCCGGACTCGAGACAGTCACCAGCGGCACGATCACCATTGGCGATCGCGTGGTCAACGATGTTCCGCCGAAGCAGCGCGACGTGGCGATGGTATTTCAGCGCCACGACAATCCGCCAACCTCGATTTTCGTTCCGCCGAAGCAGCGCGATATCGCCATGGTGTTTCAGAATTACGCGCTTTACCCGCATATGTCGGTGTACGACAACATGGCGTTCGGCCTGAAGCTGCGTCATCTCTCGAAATCGGAAATCGATCAACGTGTTCGGCGCGCGGCATCCATGCTTGGACTCGATCAGGTTCTGGAGCGCAAGCCGCGGCAGCTCTCCGGCGGACAGCGGCAGCGCGTCGCTCTCGGACGCGCCCTCGTTCGCGAGCCGGCAGCGTTTCTGCTCGACGAACCGTTGTCGAATCTCGATGCGAAGCTCCGCCTGCAGACGCGCGCCGAGATTGCGCGGCTGCATCACCGTCTCGACGCAACCATGATTTACGTGACCCACGACCAGATCGAGGCGATGACCCTCGGCGACCGCATCGTCGTTCTCGACCTCGGACGGATTCAGCAGATCGACACGCCGCTGAATTTGTATCGAGAGCCAGCCAACCGCTTCGTCGCCGGTTTCATCGGCAGTCCGCCGATGAATTTTCTGGAAGGTCGCGTCGACGACGGACGCTTCGTCACCGGCTCGTTAACCGTCGCACTACCTCGCGTGCCGCGGCTGGGCCAGATGATCCTCGGCATCCGCCCGGAACATGTCGGCGTCGGTTCGGGAACAAAGTTCACGCTCGACCTCGTCGAACCGATCGGCAACGAAGTCTTCGTCTACGCCAGTGCCGCCGAGAATCACGTCGTCGCGCGCGTCGCGCCGCAGGAGCTGCCGCAGATCGGCAGCCCGATCGCGCTCAACTTCGACGCCGCACATCTGCACTTCTTCGATCCGCAGAGCGGCGCGAGGATTCGATAAGTGTGCGGACCGGCTTTAGCCGGTCAGGCCGGCTGAAGCCGGCCCTCACACTACTGCGTTGTCGTTGTCTGCGGGGGAGGCTGTGACTCGTTCGTTTCCGTTGTTTCCGTGGTTTCCGTTGACGTGGTCGTCTGCGTTGGCGCGGGCGTCGCGGTATCCGTCGGCGGCGTCTGCTCGAGCTCCGGCGGAGGTGGCGCGTTTTTCTTCGGGGTCGGCGGCGTGAGCACTTCCTCCTCGAAGAGATAGCCCCAGCGGCGCATGCGCGCGAGGATCATTCGTTCGCGCGCGCGGAGACGCTTGTTAGGCGCGCCAGGATTCATCTCCCGAGGATTCGGGAGACATCCGGCGAGGAGCGCCGCTTGTGATGGAGTCAGAGCAGACGCAGAAGTGTGGAAGTAGAACTGCGACGCGGCTTCGGCGCCATAAACGCGCTCGCCCATCTCCACGACGTTCAGGTACAGCTCCAGAATGCGCTTTTTTGACAGATGATTCTCGAGCGAGCGGGCGATGAAATACTCCTCGATCTTCCGCAGTGGATTTCGTGAAGGATTAAGATATAGATTTTTTGCCAGCTGCATCGTGATCGTCGATCCGCCCTGGGTCAGCTTCTTCTTTTCCAGATCTTTTCGGATGGCGGCTTTCAGAGCTTCGACGTCAACGCCCTTGTGTTCATAGAACTCGTTATCTTCGGCCACGAGGGCACCGCGCCGCAGGTAAGGCGAGATGCGCGCGTACGCGACCGGTTGATAGAGCAGGGTGTCATCCTTTCCTTCCGCGCGGAGCTCGCGTTTGCGCAACTCCATGAAAGCCGTGGTCTTCGGCCATTGATCCTTCAAAGGCGCGACATTCGGAAATGTAATCCACTCGTAAGCGGCAAATGCCACCAGAAGCAGAACGACAATGCCGGCGACGCGTCTCATCATTAAAATATGCGCATGAAACCGCTGATCCTCATCGTCGCGTCTGCAATCGCGATTCCGGCATTCGCGATCCAGGTGACGCCGCGGCCCGGCGACCGGATCGGCGTCTTGCGAATCTCAGAGCGCTTCGATTACGGCGCGCAGCGCAGCGTGGCGAATATCGTTCAAAACGACCTTCGCCGCGAGCTGCAAAACCTCGGCTTCGATGCATTTGACGCGCGCATGACGTATGACCAGTTGCTGCACAGCGGTCCGCAAGGCGCTGATTTCTACGTCGAAGTCATCTCCGGTTATGGCACGGGCCGGCCCATCGGCGGCGCTGGCGCGGCAGTGGATGGCATCGCCGTCGAAGTCGCCGTCGTGGTCGGGCGAGTCGCAGCCGAAGTGCGCCTGTACGACGGCCGGACGCTGAACATCATCGAAAGCTACGATCTCCACCGCGACAACACTGCCGTCGTGCCGACCGGCATCGGCATCGCTGGCCGCTCGATCTGGGCGGCAATCATGCTGCCGTTCGTACAGTACAGTCAGTACCGGTCAGCCGCGCATGAGGTCGCCCATCAGGCTGCGCTCAGGATCGCCGCGCAATGACACCGGTTATCGTGCTGACCACTGTTGGCACGACGTTCGACGTCCAACCCCTTGCTCTACAGCTGGTAGAGCAAGGGGTCGCCGCGTGCGTCAACGTCATTCCACAAATCCACTCTGTGTATCGCTGGAAAGGGAAGATCGAGAACGATTCCGAACAACTGCTGCTGATCAAAACGGTTGAGGAGCGGCTCCCCGATTTGAGAGCCACGCTGTTTGCGATGCATCCATACGAAGTACCGGAATTTGTGGTCATCCAGATCGACGATCTATCCGAAGCCTACCGTTCGTGGCTGCTCTCCGCCGTGTAGAGCGGGAACTTTTCCGAACCTCCCGCCGTTAGAATTTCGCCTACATGGACTCCATCGTCATCCGCGGCGCACGCGAGCACAACCTTAAAAACATCGACGTCGTAGTTCCGCGAAACAAATTCGTGGTCTTTACAGGAGTCTCCGGCTCCGGAAAATCGTCGCTTGACTTCGACACGATCTTCGCCGAGGGCCAGAGGCGATACGTGGAATCGCTGTCGGCGTACGCGAGGCAATTTCTCGAGCAGATGGAGAAGCCCGACGTCGATTCGATCGAGGGCCTTTCGCCGGCGATCTCGATTGAACAGCGGACGACTTCGCGTAATCCGCGGTCGACCGTCGGCACCGTTACCGAAATCTACGACTACCTGCGCCTGCTGTACGCATCGATCGGAATTCCGCACTGCACCAATTGCGGGAAGGAGATTCGGCCGCAGACGATCACACAAATGGTCGATCGATTGATGGCCCTTCCGGCAGGCACAAAGTTCACCGTCCTCGCGCCGTATGTGCGCGGAAAAAAGGGTGAATACCGGAAGCAAATGATGCAGATGGTGAAGGAAGGGTTCACCCGCGCGATCGTTGATCGAGAGATGGTCGAGCTGGCGAATCCGCCGCTGCTCGACAAGCAAAAGAAGCACACGATCGATATCGTCATCGATCGCCTCGTGGTGAAGGCAGGAATCGAGCAACGCCTCGCCGATTCGCTGGAAACCGCGACGCGCGTGGCGAAAGGGCTGGTGAAAATCAAATACCAGGGCCCTCACCCGGCCTTCGGCCACCCTCTCCCGCAAGCGGGAGAGGGCCCTCACAACGAAAGCCCTCGCCCCGCGAAGCGGGGAGAGGGTCCGCGAAGCGGGGGTGAGGGGCTGAACGACGACGAAGAGCTGCTCTCACAGTCCTATGCCTGTCCTGAGTGCGGCATCTCGATCGGCGAGATCACACCGCGACTCTTCTCGTTCAACTCACCTTACGGCGCCTGTCCGCGCTGCTCCGGCCTCGGCGTTCTGCTGGAGATCGACGACAAGAAGATCGTCCCCGATCCGAATAAGTCGATCCAAGAGGGCGCAATTGCCATCTGGAAAGAGGGCGCGGAGAACTGGCGCGTGCGACAAATTCACACGCTCGCGAAGCACTACAAATTCTCGCTGACCACTGCGTGGCACAAGCTTCCGGAGAAGGCCCGCAACTGCATCCTGTACGGCTCCGAGGACAAGATCAAATTCGAGTTTCAGGGGAGCGACAGCTCCTATCACTACACCGGAAACTACGAAGGCCTCGTGCCGATGCTGCAGCGCCGCTATCACGAATCGGACAACGACGACATTCGCGAAGAGATCGAGCGCTTCATGACGCCGAAGAAATGTCCGGAGTGCCATGGGCGCCGGCTGAAGCCTGAGGCGCTCGCGGTGACGGTGGCCGGACAACCGATCGACAAAGTTGTCGCGCTGCAGCTTCGCGACGCTGTCGAATTTTTCAAGACGATCGCCCTCACGACGCGCGAGGAGCAGATTGCCGGAAAGATTTTGAAGGAGGTTCGCGACCGCCTTGGATTTCTCAATGCGGTCGGCGTCGGATATCTCATGCTCGACCGCAATGCGGCGACGCTCTCCGGCGGCGAAGGTCAGCGCATCCGTCTGGCGACGCAGATCGGATCGAAGCTGATGGGTGTGCTCTACGTGCTCGACGAGCCGTCGATCGGACTCCATCAACGCGACAACCGCAAGCTCATCGAGTCACTCCTCGAGCTCCGCGATCTTGGCAACACGGTCATCGTCGTCGAGCACGACGAGGAGACGATCCAAACCGCCGATCACATCATCGATCTCGGCCCGTGCGCGGGCGTGCACGGGGGCGAAGTGGTGGCCGAGGGGACGATCGAGCAGGTGAAGACGTTTCCGAGCTCGCTCACGGCCAAATATCTGCGTGGCGAATTGCGCATCGATCTTCCGTTGGCGCGGCGTCCTGCCGGCGAAAATGCACTGATCATCCGGGGGGCGCGGCAGAACAATCTGAAAAATATCGACGTCACGATCCCGCTCGGACTGTTCGTCGCGGTCACCGGCGTCTCCGGCTCGGGGAAATCGACGCTGGTCAACGACATTCTTTACAAGGCGCTCTCCCGTCACTTCTATGACTCGCCGGACACACCGGGCGAGCACGATCGCATCGAAGGTCTCGACCTGGTCGACAAAGTCATCGACATCGATCAGTCGCCGATCGGCCGCACACCGCGATCGAATCCCGCGACCTACACGCAGCTGTTCACTGAAATTCGCAACCTGATGGCGCAAACACCCGAAGCGCGTATGCGCGGCTACGGCCCGGGGCGATTTTCGTTCAACGTGAAAGGCGGCCGCTGCGAGGCATGCAAGGGCGATGGGCAGATCAAAATCGAAATGCATTTCCTGCCGGACATCTACGTCACATGCGATGTCTGCGGTGGCCGCCGCTACAACCGGGAGACTTTGCAGGTGACGTACAAAGGTGCGTCCATCGCCGATATCCTCGACATGACCGTCGAGCAAGCGCTGGAGATTTTCCGCAACGTGCCGAAGATTGCCACAATCCTCCGCACCCTCGGCGAGGTCGGTCTCGGCTACATCAAGCTCGGGCAGTCGTCAACAACTCTATCGGGCGGAGAGGCGCAACGCGTGAAGCTGGCAAAAGAATTGGCAAAGCGCGCCACCGGCAGAACTCTGTACATCCTCGACGAGCCGACGACCGGCCTGCACTTCGACGATGTCGCCAAGCTGCTGCATCTCATGCACGGCCTCGTCGATCGCGGCAATACCGTCGTGGTGATCGAGCACAATCTCGATGTCGTGAAGACCGCCGACTACGTCATCGATCTCGGTCCCGAGGGCGGCGACGAGGGGGGCCGGATCATCGGCACCGGCACGCCGGAAGAGATTGCGGAGCTGCCGACGGCGACCGGAAAGTTCCTGCGAAGAGTGCTCGCGAAGAGTGTGGAGCCGGCTCTCAGCCGGCCTGGCGCCGCCTGAGAGGCGGCGCTACGCGCATAATCAATCCATGAAAACAATTTTGTTGGGCATCCTGCTGCTACCGGTGTGCGCATTCGCAGTCGAGACCAACGACTGCGCCGCCGCAAATCAACTCGTCGCGCTATACGAGCTACGCGCTGTGATGTTGCGAAGCGACACGACTTCCTATGACGTCGACAAGTTCATCGACACAAAAGTTGATGCGCTGCGAGAGCCGCTGCCGAGCGGCGGATTTCGTTGGGTACGTTGGGCGCGGCCGCCCGGAAATCCCGAATACGACAAACACGGCCACACCGTCGCCGCGGTGCAGGGCAGCGGCACCGACAATTTTGAATCGTCGGGCGATCACATCTACGCTGTCCGCATCGCGGTTCCGGCGAAGAAAACGCTCTTCAGCGGCAACAACGCGGTCTACGTCGGCACCGCGCACGTTCGTTACGTCGTGAACGGCCGCGAGCGAACAAAAGACGAAGCGATCAACAACTGGATGAATCCTGATACGACCCACACCATCGACCTCGGCACCATCGCTGATCACGTCGATATGTCGCTCGATTCTGCAACGGCGCCGAAACATGTGAAGCAGGCGCTGATCGAAATTCATCTTCTGAAAGCAGCGCCGGAAGACGATCCGGCGAATCCGAACTACGACACGATCGTCATGCTCAGGCGTATCAGAACTTCGTTCGAGCCGTACACCATCGATGACGAAATCACCAAACTCGATCCCAACGCATCATTTCCGGTCTATCACTTCGTCCGCGATCTGAGGCGCGCCGATGAGCTGATGCACAGTAAGAAAGAGGAGGACCACGAGAAAGGCGAGAAGTTGCTGCGCGAGACGCTACGGCGATTGCGGTAAGTCCGGGGCGATCAACCAGGCCAGTCGCCAGCCATTCCCCGTTTGTACGATGCGGGCAATCGCGCGATTCTCGAACGCGGCAATCTCGCGGCTGGCATCCCCCACCAGCAGGTGCGACGCAAGCCGGCTGAGAAACGGCAGATGGCTGACGATCATCAGCGAGCTTGAGGGCGGATCGAAGGCACTGACATCGTCATTGGAAGAAATGCCTGAAACGGCCGCCACGCGCGCACCGATGTAGTGCGCGAGAATTGCCGCCGTTTGCGCTGCACGGGTCTTGCCGCTGTGCCGGATTTCGTCGACGTGAACGCCGGCATGTGCCGCGCGATCGCTTCAATCTGCTTTCTCGCCGCGAGGTGTGAGTGTTCGCTGGGAGTCGTCACGGCCACGGAAACAGAGATTATGCTGTTTGCGTTACGTCGAGGGTGCCGTCCAAAGTCTTTCTTCTCTCCCCCGCCAACATGAGCGGCGAGCGAGCGCGACAGTTGACGTCCCCACGCGCAAAGTTCGACGCCGCGCGAATGTATCAATCGCCCGAGGGTGTGCCGATCGCGCTGGCCTTCGCGTTCATGAGCGCGTTGTATTTCCGCGGAAAAATCGCCTATGCGCTGCAGTTTGCGGATCGGGAAAATATTTTCAT
>QHVY01000404.1 GCA_003223695.1 Acidobacteriota bacterium | reverse complement strand
TTCATGAGCTGCTTGTTCGCAGCCAGCTTTCCGGCGAACGCCGAGTCCGCGGAGTAGATCGCGCCGGCTTTGTAGCCGATCTTCGCTTGCTCCGGAAGGTCCACTTCCTTCGCCAGCACCGAATAGCTGCTCACGACATCGAGGCGCGGCGCGCCTGTTTTGTGGTGCTGAAGAATGACCGTCACCGCAAGAGGCTGACCGATGATGTTCGACAACTGCCGGTCGAGCGGACTGCCGACCACGTTGCTGCCGAGCGCCTCGTGCTGACCGGTGAGAAATCCGAGGAGGCCGCCAACTTCTTTGCCGACCTCGCCCATTGTTAGGCGGGCAGCATAACGTCCCCACACATTGCCCGCTTTCGCGGTGTAGATCACCTGATATCCGCGATGCGTTTTGCCGAGATAGTCGCCCTGGGTTTCGGGAATCTGAATCGGAGCCAGTCCGGTGTCTTTTTGGACTTGTTCGAGCGCTTTCTGATATGCCGAGGAGCCTGCAAAGACACTGAAAGACGACAATGCAATTGCCGCTGCCGCGATAATTCTCATCCTTTTATTGTAACCGGCTGCGCAAAATCGCCTCGATCAGCTCCTCCGGGGCATCGGCGATCACGTCTTCAGCAATGCGCGCGGCACGAATGGTTTCTTTGTAGCTGGCGAGATAGGCAACACACGAAGCGCAGACCGCGAGATGCCGCTCGAACTCCACGATCGTTTCCGGCGGCAGCACCCGGTCGATGTAATCGGCAAGAAACCCGATGACCTCGCTGCACGGCAGGTACGGCCTAACGCTCATGCCGGAACGGTCCTCATGCTCGGATCGAGCAGTGTACGCAACGCCTGCCGCGCCCGGTGAAGGCGCACTTTCACAACGTTTTTCGAGATGCCCAGCGCTTCCGCAGTCTCGTCCGCAGTGAGCTCCTCGATATCGCGCAGCAGGAGGATCTCGCGGTAACTCTCGGGCAGTTGGTCGATCGACTTGCGCACGGCGTCGCGGAGCTCCGCGCGCTCTAACACCGTCTGCGCCGATTCGGTCCACGGAGTGCTCGGCTCGACCTGATGTCCATCCTCCTGAAATCGGGGAAGCAGCGTTTCGATCTCCTGCTCCGGACGCCGCCGGCGCGAGCGCAGCTTCATCAGAGAAGAGTTGATGATGATGCGATGCAGCCATGTCGAGAGCTGCGCATTCTTCTCGAAGTTCTTGATCGATTTGAATACCGACACAAAAGCATCCTGCACCGCGTCGCGCGCATCCTCCTCGGACGAAAGAAATCGCCGGGCCACTCGGAGCAGTCGCGGCATGTACGTGCGCACCAGTTTCTCGAAGGCGGACTCGTCGCCCGCCTGCAGCCTGGCCACGAGCTCCGCATCGGTGACGATCGGTTCCTGCGCAGTGGTGTTCATGACACGAGAGTGTCGTGCGAGTTTGTCACGAAAGTATCCCCGATCGGTCGAGGAAAGGACAAATCAGGTCGAATAGCGATCGTTGTACCAGGGCTCCGCCGTATCGGAATATCCGCGGCGCTCCCAGAAACCCTTGCGGTTGCGATCGACAAACTCGATTTTCCGGACCCACTTCGTCCCCTTCCACGCGTAGAGCTTTGGCGTGATCATGCGACACGGCCCGCCATGTTCGACCGGCAGCGGCTGTCCTTCCCATGTGTGAACGAGAAGGACATCGTCTTCAATGGCGCGCGCAAGTGGAAGGTTCGTCGTGTAAACCTCGCCGGAAGTCGGATCGCGATCGTATCCGGTGCACAAAACCCACGCAGCATTCTCTTTGGGGACTGCGAGCTCCGCGAGAGTTTTGAATTTCACGCCGGCCCAGCGGTTGTCGAGGCGGCTCCAAGTCGTGACGCAATGAAAATCGCTCGTGTCCTCGACCTGCCGAAGTGCCATGAATTCTTGCCAGGTGAGCGTCACGGGGTTCTCCACGAGACCGGCGAACTCCAGCCGCCAATCCGCCAGCGAAACCACAGGCGAATCGCCGAGGTTGAGAACGGGCCAGTTTTGAACGAGATGTTGATCGATCGGGATCTGCGGCATGCCGTGCCGATTGAGTGGCCCCGACCCACGCGGCTTCAGATCCTCGAATCGCACGTTCACGCCGTGACCGAGTTTCTTCTGCCGTTCGATGTAGCGCATCCGGCGCTCGACGACTGAGTCCTTTTCCATTGTCATGGTCCTATTGTGTACCGCGCCACAACGTCCGTGACCGAAGGCGTATCCGACGATCGAGCTGTGAATTGGATGGCATCGCCGGCGCCGACATCGCCTTCGCGCACCACCGCCAGATAGAACCCGCTGCGGCCGCTCAGCAGAAAGCGTTTGATCATTCGATCGTCGCCGAATCGGATTCCCAGTTTGAAGCACGGCAGTCGCGGTTGAGTGATGACGAATTCCGCGGAACCGATGCGCAACGCGTCGCCGATTCTCAGCTCATTCTCCAACAGACTCTCGGTCGTCAGGTTCTCGCCGAATGAACCCCACGGAAGATCGCGTTCGAGCTCGGCGCGCCAGAACGCGTAATGCTCGCTCGGATAGACGTATACCGCTTTTTCGCGGCCGCCGTGGACGGTGAGATCCGATTGGGCATCGCCGTCGAGATTGAGAGCACCGACTCGCACTCTGCCGCTCTTCGGCGTCTTCCAGATCGACGTTCGCACCTTGCGGCCGTGCCATTCGACTTCACGAGGAAGCCCGACGTTCACTGAAATCACTTTCATCAGGCACGTAATGGAATCAATGCGCCGTTGATGTTCGATGCGGCCTCAGAGAGCAGGAAAGAGCTTCGCGTCAGGCATCGACTTCCGTGTGCCAGGTGTGTCGAGCGAATCGGGAAGGAGGGCATTCGCGGTGATGCCGCTTCCAGCGATCTCCTTTGCCGTCACTTCGATCAGCGTGTTCAATGCGCTCTTCGAGACCGCGTATGCGGCAATGCCAGCCGGTTTCTGAATTGAAGCGATGGAGCTGATGGCGATGATTCGGCCGGGTCGCTGCATCGTGCGCAGCGCTTCGTGGATCGTGAGGAACGCAACCGTCGTATTTGATTCGAGCATCTCATTCAGAGTGTTCGCGCTCGTGTCGCGCACTGCACCGGCGGCAAAGCCTCCTACGAGATGAACGAGCCCGTAAAACTCCCCTGTCCGCTCCATTGCCGTGCGGATCGCGGTCTCGTTTGCGAGGTCATCGCGCGTAAGGAGCACGCAGCGGTAGTCACGCTCGAGACGCGCGACGACTGCGGTTCCGAGTCCTCCCGTGCCGCCGGTGATGAGAACGGTCTTCATACGTGAAGTGCTGCTCTCGCGGGTTGCGATATTCGAATGAGGTTGAGGTCTTCGATGGCGGCACGAAGA
>QHVY01000403.1 GCA_003223695.1 Acidobacteriota bacterium | reverse complement strand
CGATCTCCGCGAAGCGCTCGGCGGGAAACGTCTCCGGATTTGGCGAGCCGCCGGCAAACGAGATCACGTTCGGATCGTTGATCCATTTCGCGAAGGCCCGAATCGCGGAAGGACGAAAATTCCGCGCGTCCTTCGAAAAAAACTTCTCGAGCACTACCGCTCCTCGGTCAACCCGACGTATGACGCGAGAAACCACAGTCCGACGGCTGCCGAGAAAACGCCTTGCGCGAACGACACGACGATCTGCGCGGGCGCGAAGGCGATCGCGAAAAAAGGTGTGTTCGACGCGCCGCGCAGCATGGACATCGGCATCGTGAACATGGAAATCGCCATCGCGCCGCCGAAGGCCACGACGAACACGATGAAGGCGACAGCAAAGTGGCGGCCGAAATCAGCACGAATCCCGTCCCAGCCTTCTTTGAGCGCCGCGGTGGCGGTCGCCGCGCGCGCGACGCAAACGGCGATCGCTTTCTGTGCCCAAATCGCAATCAGGATCATCACCGGAATTGCGACGACGAGGCTGATGACCAAGCCTCCGCATCCAATCGCCACGCGCGGACCAGGTTCAGAGGCCGCAAACATGGCAAGAATCGTTAACAGGAGCGGAATCAACAGGATCAGACCGCCGAAGCCCCACACCAGGTTGTAAATCCAGAAGACGCTCCACCACGAAATTCGGCCGCCCTTGAGCCACCGATCCATGCTGAAGGCGCGAAATGCATCGCGACCCGGCGCTGCCACGCCGCGCGTTGCGTGCTCTGCGTCGACGAACACCCTGGCGTTTCCCGCTTCGACAAACGAATGAATGGCGATGAGAACCGCGAGGAGGAACGTGATGATCACAAGGATGTAAAGGATCAGCGCCCAATGGCCGACGACGATCGCGGCGATCGCCTCCGCCGGATTCTCCGCATTTTCGATGACCGAGCCGATGATGATCAAGATGAAGAGGAAGCTCTCGGCGATGTGAATCGCGATCAGCGGCCAGTTTGCCAGCGTACTGTCGAGGCCGCGGCGGAGAACGTCAGTGGTGCTGCGACTCACGGAAGGTCGTCCGAAAATCGGGCACGCCTGCGAGTTTGATCTCTTCGGTCATTTCATACAACCGGCTGCGCAGGCGCTCGCTGATCCGGTTCGCGAGCGATTCGTCCTTAGGAGGCGGCGTATCAGAATAGTTTGTCGTAAACAGAGTCGTTCGCTGCGCGTTGTAGCGGCTGTTGATCAGGTAATAAAGGATGTCCTGCACGAACATCGACGGCTTCTGCGATCCGAGCTCATCGAGGACGAGGAGATCGACTTCCAGCAGCGGCCGCAGGATCTCCGATTTGCTCGGGGCCTGGTCGGAATCGAACGACGCCTGAATCTCCTGGATGAGATCCTGAAAATTGCTGAACAGCAGCCGGCCCGATTTGCTCGCGTCGATCACATCCAGAAGAGCGGCGACGGCGAGATGCGTTTTCCCTGAACCGGACGGTCCCATTAGCAGCAGGCCTCGCCCGTTGTTAATCCCCGGTAGCCACGCGTCAGCAAATTCCTGCACGCGGTTTCTTGCCGTTACGAGCGCAGGGTAGTTGCCGCGGTCATAAAACGTCTCGAGCCGGCAGTGGTAGTAGCGCGGGGGAATGGTCGCGCTGGTGATGCGCTGCCGCCGTCTCAGATCGCCCTGACACCCACAGGGCTCAACGCGAAGCGCGTCGCCCTCGATCGGAACCCACCCCGAGCCGTTGCAGCGGGGGCAGATCGCGGGGGCCGAAATGGTATTCACGGTGATTCAGTTTAGCGAGAAATTTCAAATTTCAAATGAAAAATGACAAATGAAAAAAAAGCGAGTCCTGTACGACCTTTTTTCATTTTTCATTTGAAATTCGAAATTCTTAATTTCAGCTTCCCGCGGCTATAATTCCACCCCTCGGGTCATGTCTTCCGTCCTAATCGAATACCTCTCCGCGCGCGCGGATGCTGCCACGTTTATCCTCCCCTTCGATTACGCGAAGACGGTCGAGGAGTTGTTCCCCCACGCGGAGTCGCTGCTTCCCGAGCCATACAAAATTTTCCTAGCTGACGAGACACAAGCGCCGATTCTCGGTTTTCCGCTCGCGGAAACTGCGGTGATCAAGGAGCTCGACGCGAAGCTCGACCGTTGGCTCACTGACGAGGTCGCATGGCAGGTCACTCGCAGCCCGAATGCGAAAGAAAAAGCGCAAATCTCGCAAACGGCCTATCTGACGCCGCTGATGAAGGTCGCCGAAAACGCGATGATGTCGAATCTCCTGAACGACTATCACGCCGTCTTCTGGCTGGCGCACTCATTCGACATTGCCCGGCACTTTTCTTCGATCCCCCGCCGCGTGAGCTCGATCGAGGCGCAAGCAGGACGTACGCAGGGCGATGCGTTCAAATATCGCATTTTCGCGAAATGGTCGATGGACACACGCGATCAGATGACGCAGCTCGCGAGCAAAGCGGCGTCTCTCCTTGACGGTGAGGAACAGCGTGCGCTGCAGTTCTTTCGTCTGCTGCAGGACGACGTGCTCATCTTCACCGAAGAGTTCATCGGTCCTGACCTGCGCGAGCTGCGGTCGTTTCTGAACGGATATCTGCGCCGCGATTTCCAGGGTTTTCGCGACGGATTCGAGCGGCTGCGAAACGCGGCCACCGAGCTGCTGCAGCGCGACCGTACGTTTCGCATCGCCCTTCCGTCGTTCGGCCTGAATCCCGATCAGGGCATCTCCACTGCCATCCTGCTCGACGCGCGCTTCCAGGCATTTCTGTTCGAGCTGCCGGCGGTGCAGAACACGCTGTCGCGCGAGGATCGCGAGCAGTTTCAACTCATTTCGAAACGCCTGCGCGAATTCTCGGTGCTCAATCAACTGCGACGTGGGATCGTGTGGATGGTGATGGGATCGGATGGCAGCGTGAGCGCGGCCGACAAGCGGAGCGGCATCGCGTACTCGCGTTCCACCCGGCCGCTCGACTTCGGACGCCCCGGCGTACTCGATCCGATGGTGCATCGCTTCGGGCTCATCTACGACATCTCAAATTTCACGGAGACGCTTGGCAACATCCGTCGCGCGGGCCGGAAGGAAGAGGTCAATTCCTATCGGCAAATGCTGCTGTTTCAGCGCCGGCTGGAGACAATCGCCCAGCGCCATCGTCTTCTGTTCGAAAAGTTCCTCGGCGATGGTGCGTTCTACACGACACGCCGCGCGATCCAACTCGTTCGCGGCGCAGTAGAGATCCAACGCTTCTACGCCGAGATGCGCAAGAAAGGGTTCGCCTTCAACAAAGGATTGCGCATCGCGCTGAACTTCGGCTATTACCGGCTTCTGCCGATGAAGGGCACGTCGTCGAGCGAGAAGATCACTGAGTTTTACGGGCCGGGAATCGTGGAGCTTTCGCGGCTCACGACCGGAAAAGCGAACAAAGAAATCGAGGAATTCGCATCCTTTCTCGTCGCGCATGGCTACGAGCCATCGAAAGTGCAGAATTTCTTTTCGCCGCTCGCGCGCGGAGTCGACGTCATCGATCACGAGCAGCACGCGCGCGAGTTCTACGCTTACGTGAACGTGAACGGACATCTCGTGAACGAGGGAATCGTGGCGTCGATGTCGCTTCTGCAGGAACTGTCGAGCGATTTGAGCAATGAAGGGCAGCAGCTCTATCGCATGCACAGTTCGTGGGGAACTTACTTCGGATTCGATCCGGCCGTTACCGGCCTCGAATCTGTCGGCGTGCGCCTGATCGGAATGGTGTCGCTGAAAGGTCTCGAGGATGTCGAAGTCGCTGAGATCGTGCCGTTCGCGCCGGGCGAGGCCGAGGCGACGCCGACGAATACGACGGAGTCGCTGGTGATGCTTCTGCGGCAGGAGTTTCACCAGCGNNNNATGAGAAGCTCATCCCGAGCGAAATCGTGGTTTGTGTGAAAGCCGACGAGGGAACGAACGGTGAAGTGCTCATCGGCGAGTGGGATCCGGTTTCTGACGACGTGCGCAATCCGGTGCGTCTGCCGCGCACGGATTTTCAGCGCCTCTTCTCACTCAGCGGCGAGCTGAATAAGCAGAGTCTCGCCGACAACAAGCTGAACGTTCGCGAAACGTATCTGCGTCTCTCCGATCACATCTACACTCCCGCCGTGCAACTGGCGAGCTATCGCGAAAACGAGTACGCAGCGTTCGTTTTGGGCGACGAAGTGGAAAAGTTGTAGTCCGAATCAGCTACCATCACTTCGTGCGCGTCGATCACGACAAGCGCGAAATCGTCTGCTCGGTCGGTGATCTCGTCTACCCAACGACCTATCGTCGCATCGGCGTGGAGCGCGGCGACGGTTTTCGCCGCATGTGGATCGGTCAGGACATCCACTCGCGACGCGCGGAAGTCCGCTCGGCAGAAGACGCGAATTACCGCTCGGAAGTCCACGTCATCCATCGCCTAACACACCAAAATTGGAATGTAACCATCACTGGCCGCGTCGACGGTCTATCCGTCAATCCTGAAAAACAGGTCGTCGGCATCGAGGAAGTGAAGTCGATCCACTTCGATCTGGAGCTGGAGGCACTCTACAGGTCGGAGAAACTGCAGCGGCACCTCTTTCAACTGCTGCTCTACTCCCTGTTTCTTTCATCTCAGCCCGACTTCGCCGAATTCACCTTCGCCCCTCGGCTCGTGCTCATCGATCTGATCAGTGGCGACACGAGAGAGATCGACGCCGACTTCGATCGCCACGCAGTCGCCGCCGCCCTCACCGCGAGTCTCGATCAACTCATCGAGCAGATCGACACTCAGCATGCGCTGATTGTTGCCAAGCGCTCGTACGCCGACTCTCTGCGATTTCCGTACGAACGTCTCCGCCCGTTTCAGCAGGAGATGATCGACGCTGTTGCGCGCGCGGTGCGCGAACGAGAAGCGCTGCTGGTCTCCGCGCCGACAGGCATCGGCAAAACCATCGCCGCGCTTTTTCCGGCAGTGCGCGAGTCGCTCAAAAGCGGCAAGAAGCTGTTCTTCCTTACGTCGAAGACTCTGCAGCAGGACGCGGCAATCGAGGCGATGAAGCTGCTAAATGACGGATCGCTTCGCGTGCTGCGCATCCGCGCGAAACAGAAGATGTGCGCGCACACGGAAATGATCTGTCACGAGGACTTCTGCCCGTTCGCCGCGCGCTACTCGGAAAAAATGGAGAAGAGCGGCCTAGTCGAGCGGATCACGACATCGATGACCTATTTCGATCCCGACCTAACGTTCGAGCTGTCGCGGTCGACCGAGGTTTGTCCGTTCGAAGTGTCGCTGGAGTTGATCGAGCAAGCGGACGTCATCGTCTGCGATTACAACTACATCTTCGATCCGTACGTGGGGCTGAAGGCATATCAGCAGGACAACAACTACAGCGACTGCGTGCTCATCGTCGATGAAGCGCACAACCTCGTCGATCGCGGACGCGGGTACTACTCGCCCGAGCTGCACGAGAAATCATTCGATGCCATTCGCAATCACCTCGCCGGCCGCAGTTGTCCGCTCGAAAACTGGGACGAGCTGCTCGACACACTTCGCGAGCACATGAATGAGCTCGCTCAAACGCTCGAAGCTTCCATCACACAAGCGCTCTGCGAGCCCGATCGCGAGCTTTTCGTCGAGCAGCGCGCT
>QHVY01000402.1:2387-7824 GCA_003223695.1 Acidobacteriota bacterium | reverse complement strand
TCCGAACTCGGCGATCATCAACATCACTCCTCCAGGCGTCCCTGGAGTGACCGCGGCGAGCGGGCCGTATTCGGGCGGATATTTGTAACTGTGCGAGCGATAAAAGTCGGGTGTCGCTCCCGTGGGCGCGATGCCCAATGCATTGATGCCCACGACGCGCTGAGTTGTGGGGTTGTAAATCAGCGCCTGCGTTTCGCCGCCCCAGCTCAGCGTGTCCCACATCGTGCAGGTGGCGGCGATCATCGCTACTGCGGCGTCGACGGCGTTTACCCCCTTCTGAAAAATCATCGCTCCGGCTGTCGCGGCGAGCGGCTTTCCGGTGACCGCCATCCAATGTGCGCCGTGCAGAGGCGGCTTCTGAGTGCGTTGGGCGAAGACAGGAACGGCGACGATCAGCAGAAGCGCGATTCGGCGAAACATCGGCGCATTGTAGATCAGCGCGTCGTGGTGCTCGTCCCGTACTGCAGCTTGTCGAAATACGACTCCATGTTGCGCATCTGCTCGTGCATCTGCTGCATCGTCTGCTGCTGTTGAATTTGTTGCTTCTCCGCCTTCAACAATTCGTCCTCGAGAGACTTCACGCGGTGTGACAGGTCATCGACCTGCGTTTTGAGATCAGCGATCTGGCTCGAGCTCGAAGTGCAGCCGATGAGCAGTGCCGCGCACAGCGCGACTCGCAGGACAGTTTTCATGGAGGGACCTCCTTCCGGAAAATATTAACCCGCCTTGGCGGCGCCTACCGTGACAGCGGTCCCAAACCCGCGCTCGAGCGTGCGGAAATCCGATTCGTTGATTTCGAAAAAGCCGCGACGGAAGAACACGCCCCAGCTCCGCTTGTCGCGAATGAAATTGAGCGTATCGATCAGCGGCTGAACCGCGAGCTCGTTGCCGTCGCGGAAGATTACGTTTCGCCGCCAGACTTCCCCTGACTGATACGGACCGCCGTCGACAACTTCGGCGATCGCCGTGAAACGTTGATCGGGCCGCGGCGCATAGAAAACGATGCGATCGCCTGGCGAAAGCCGCTTCAGCCGCGATTCGTCATCTTCCGCGAATCCGCCGGCAATTCCATTCTGAACGTGAGCCCGAGAGACGGTGCTGATCCAAAAGCGCATACATCCTCCTTTGTGGAGGACAGGCGATCTCGCCTGTCCGGACAGGCAGGATTGCCTGTCCTCCACCGAGGCTCCCTCGGAATCGTTGCAACGGCAAATTTTCTACGTGGTGTAGTGAAAAGGCCGGCAGGCAGCCGGCCTTTCTTGATTAATACTCGATCCGCGTCGCGTTGAACGTGTTTCGATTCTCCCAACCACCGTTGATCGTGATGTGATCGCCGGGGCGGAGACCCCACACGTTGATCGGACGTGACCGATCCATATTGCGGACGTCGATCTTATAGTTGATCCCGTTCGCATCATCGCGCACCGTGAGGTATCCCATATGACGGTTGGTGCTCTGAACAACACCGCTCATCCATCCAATCGAACCGTACGGCACACCCCGATACATCGGATCTCGCGCATACGACGCCTCCCCTGGAAACGCGACCATGTCGGCATTCACGACATCGCCGGAGATAAGCCCGTCAATACGAACGCGATCGCCGACGCGCAGGTCTCGGTTCACAACCGTGGACACGGGCACGTAGTAGGTATACGCGCCGTGATTCAGCGTGACGCGGTACTGATCACCTTCCCGCGTCATGGTGGTGATTCGGCCCTGGGTCGAGATGCGGTCAGCGCGGTACTGATAGTTGTCCTGCGCGAATGCGGCAGCTGAGCTCAGCAACAACATCAGACCGACCACAGCCGCCACAACTGTTAACTGTTTATTTTTCATCAAGTTTCCTCCTTACGTACAGCTGCAAATAATACTCGCAAGGAGGTTGCCAGAGCGCGCGCGGATCAGTGCGCTGCGACAGGCATTTCGAGGCGCCGATAACGACGCGTTTCGGGAAGACAGCTCTTCTGTTCGATGTGGTGCATGTACTCGCTGCGGAATTTCTTCACCGAGGAGATCACGGGGCCGATTGCCGCATCTCCCAATGCGCAAAGCGATTTGCCGCCGATATTGTCGGACATGTCGAGCAACAGATCGGGATCTGACGCGCGGCCGCCGCCGCGCTCGATGCGATCGAGAATCGACTCGAGCCAGTTCGTGCCCTCCCGACACGGTGTGCATTGTCCGCACGACTCGTGCGCAAAAAATTTTGAGAGCCGCCACACGGCGTCGACGATACAGACGGAGTCATCCAGCACGATGATTCCGGCGGATCCGAGCATTGATCCCGCTTTCATCAGGGCGTCGAAATTCAGGGGAATGTCGATCTCATCTGCTGTGAGCATTGGCGCCGACGCGCCGCCGGGAATCACTGCTTTGAGCGTTCGACCATCCGGTACACCGCCGCAGTGATCAAAGACGAGCTCTTTAATAGTGATGCCCATCGGAAACTCATAAACGCCCGGTTTCTTCACCGTTCCGGAAACGCAGTAGAGCTTCGGCCCGGTGTTCTTGGGGCTGCCGAACGATTTGAACCACTCCGCGCCGTTGTTGATGATCAACGGTACACACGTCAGCGTCTCGACGTTTTGCACGACCGTCGGTCCGCCAAAGGCGCCGATGACCGCGGGAAACGGCGGCTTGACGCGCGGCTGTCCGCGTTTTCCTTCGATCGACTCGATGAGCCCCGTCTCTTCACCGCAGATGTAGGCCCCGGCTCCTCGCGCGACGGTGATATCGAAGTCGAACCCGCTGCCGAAAATATTCTTGCCGAGGAAGCCGCGCTCGCGGCACTCGGCGAGCGCTTTCTCCAGCACCATCGCGCCGTAATAGAACTCGCCGCGAATATAGACGTAGCGATGATCATCCCTTCGATCATCAGATGCGGATCCTTTTCGATGAGCAGGCGGTCCTTGAATGTTCCCGGCTCCGACTCGTCTGCGTTACACAGAAGGTAGGTCGGCTTCGGCGCATTCTTTGGCACAAAGCCCCACTTCGCTCCGGTGGGAAATCCCGCCCCACCCCGCCCGCGCAGCTCGGAATCCTTCACGATCTGCGTGATCTCATCCGGCTTCATCTTCAGCGCCTTCTCGGCAGCTTTGTAGCCGCCGGCGTCGATGTACACATCGATCGACGTGGAGTTCGGCTTATCGATATTCGCCGTCAGGATCTTGATCGGATCCATGCGTCCATCTTCTCCACGCTCATGTTCTCGTGATAGTCGTTGTTGATCTGCACCACGGGCGCCGTGTCGCAGGAGCCGAGGCACTCGACTTCAGCGACCGTGTACCGGCCGTCGGCAGTGGTCTGGCCCGGCTGCACATCGAGTTTCTCGCAAAGATGCTCGTAGATGTCGTACGCGCGGTTGACCATGCAGCTCAGGTTCGTGCAGACCTGGAGGTGGTATTTGCCGACCGGCTTCTGGTTATACATGTTGTAGAACGACACAACACCGAAGACCGTCGCCGGTGAGAGATCGAGCAGCGATCCGACGTAGTGCACCACCTCCGGCGAAATCCAGCCGAAGACTTCCTGGGCCAGGTGTAACGTCGGAAGCAGCGCCGCTTCTTTGGTCGGATAGCGAGTCAGGATGTATTCGAACTTCTCTTTCGCGTCCGGCGGAAATTCGACGCGCCTTTCGCGATCGGGAAATCGATCGGGCGCGTATGGATTGTCGGGGCGCAGGTCAGCCATGTTTAAGTGCCCAGTACCCGGTGCCCAGTGCCCAGCCGAGAATTCCTGGGCACTGGGCACTAGGCACTAGTCCCAATCAAATGCTCTCTTCTTCCAAACGTAAACGTAACCAACAGCGAGAAGCACGATAAAAAGGAGCATCTCGCCGAAGAGGAACATCCCCGATGGGCCGCGTGTCGCATCGCGATAAATCACCGCCCACGGATAGAGAAACGCTGCTTCGATGTCGAACAGGATGAATAGCATTGCGATCTGGTAAAAGCGCACGTTGACGCGCTTGCGATTCTGATCGAGCAGCGGAACTCCGCTTTCATACGGCGCGAGCTTCGACGGGTTCCGCTGATGACGGCCGAGCACCCAGTTGAGGCCGAGGATCGTGCCGCCGACACCAACGGCGATGATCAACATGATGAGAACGGGCAGGAACGTATGGGTCATAGAAACGGCGTCATGCTAATGAGAAAACATCTTCACGACAAGGCGGCGATGCTCTGCATTCAGGTGCCGCCCTTCCTCCAGGCCCCTCGCTGACGCTCGGGGTGATAGCACTATCATGCGGCCGGTTCGTTGAGGTAGGCCAACGCGGTCTCACGCGAGTCGAAGATCTTGAACACCGTGTCGAGTTTCGTGATCTTCAACAGCGCCAGAATCCGATGCGACGGCTTCACCAGGGCCATCTTGCGCTGGCGATCCTCGAATTTCTGCAGATAGCCGATCAACTCGCCGAGTCCTGTCGAGTCCATGTAGTTAATCGATTCGAAATTGATCAGCACGGGGCCGGTGTCGTCGTTGAGAACCTTCTCTAAATAGCTCGAAAACTCGCGCGCACTCTCGCCCAGTTTGATGACGCCCTGGATGTCGAGAATCGTGACGCCGTCGACCCGATTCTTGATGATGTTCACGCGCGGCGTAGTCTATTCAACTCTCCCGCTCGCGTCCAATGCGGTGCGTGATCAGCGAAATGATGCCGAGGACGATCGCGCCGATGCACGCCGAAATGAAATCGTCGATACGAAATCCGCTCACGAGCCACGCTGTGATCTCCAGCATGATGCCGTTCAGAACGATGAGAAAAAGACCGAGGGTGACGATCGTCAAAGGCAATGTGAGAATGAAGAGAATCGGCTTCACGATCGCGTTCAGCAGACCGAGGACGAGCGCGGCGACGGCCAGCGTCACCCATGAATCGGCATGGAATCCAGGCACGAACTGAACGAGGAGGAAGAGCGCCACTGTGTTGATGAGCCATCGAAGAAGTAGATACATATCAGTGCCCAGTGCCCAGTGCCTAGTGCCGAGTTAGAGTTCGCTGCTTAATCACTCGGCACTCTACATCCATTGTTCAACGACGTTGATCTGCCGCTTAGTGAGTTCGCTCATGAACACATCTGGATTCAAACACCGCTCCTGAGGCAGCGCGCCTTTCGATTGCGTCTGGCCTCGGGCCATCATCAGCGCAACGATCGAGGCGGGAAATGCCGTCGTACGCATCATCGCGCTGAGCCCCGTCTTTTCGTCGAAGCGATCGATGATGTCGTAACGCAACTTCTTGCCGCCGCCGGAGGCTTCGACTCGCACGAGCACCACATCCGCCTCATCGGCAGGCAGGTTCCGCACCAGGAGCTCGCTGAACATCTTTCGCGCTTCACCGCGGCAGAGCCCGAGATCGATCATCGTTTTGAATTTGTCGCAGTGGCCGCGATAACGGATGGTTTTGTAATCGAGCTGACGAACGTTTCCGAGG
>QHVY01000402.1:0-2375 GCA_003223695.1 Acidobacteriota bacterium | reverse complement strand
CGGAAACTCAATCTCTTCCAGCTCAGTCATCGAATCGACCGTCGTGATCTGATCGTCTCGGATGATGCGCGCCGGTTCGATGTACTCGTTGATGAGTCCTTCAACCGAGAAAACGAGCTGGTAATCGAGCGGCGGCTGCGGATGCTGCGGCAGTCCGCCGACGCGTATGTGAATCTCCTCCAGACGCTGCAGGCGTGCCGCTGCGTGCGCGACGAGCATCGCCACCATTCCCGGTGCGAGGCCACAGTCCGGGATGATATTGATTCCTGCGTTGCGAGCCAGCGTGTCGAGGGCCAGCTCCGCCGCGACAACATCGTTGTTCCCTCCGAGATCGCAAAAATTCGTTCGAGCTTCTACGGCAGCACGTGCAAGAGCAGCATTGAGTTTGTAGACGACGCAACTGAGCACCGCGTCGTGCCCGCGCATCGCCTCGACCGCGGCTTTCTGATTCGTCACGTCGAGCTGCAGCGGATACGCCTTCTGATTTCCGACCGCCGCTGCCACTCGGTGAGCGCGTTCGGCGATGGAATCGGCAACGGTGACGCGCTCCACGTCCGGCTGCCGGACGAGATCGTAGACTGCGCCGTAGCCCATCCGGCCGGCGCCAAGAACGAGAATCTTCATGCGTGTTTACGACGGGTTCTTGCCACCCGGCCACTTCTTCGCTTGAGGGAAAAACTTCTCGTCGAAATCGACCTTTGCATTCTTGCGAAGGATCTCGACGCGATCGAACATGTTCTGCTGCCGCACATGCTGCGAGACCTGCGCACGCACTTGCGCGAGCGGACGCGTGTTGCGGGAGTTCACCTTGAAGATATGGACGCCGAACTGCGACGGAATCGGGCTGCTGAACTGCCCCGGCGGGATCTGAAAGACGCGCGCTTCGAGCTCCCGCGGGAGCATGCCGGGAGCGACCGGCCCCACTACCCCACCGTGTCTCGCGCTCGCCACATCATCCGAATACTTCCGCGCTTCGACGGCGAAGTCTGCGCCCTTTGCCAGCTCGGCATAAATCGCGAGAGCTTTGTTGATCGCCTCGGTTTGCGACGGCGCCGGCGCCCCTCCCCGTGGGGGTACGGCTCCGCCGGCATAGGCGACCAGGATGTGGCTGAGGTTCAGGACCTCGAACTGGTTCTTGTTTTCGGCATACGATTTTTTCACCGCCTCGTCCGTCGGCTGAGCGACGAGCTTCTCTGCCGCTGCGTCCGCGAGCAAATCGGTGCGTTGCGCAGCCAAAAGACCGGCGACCTTCGGATCACTGTCCAGATTGAGGCGCCGAGCTTCCTGCTCCAAAAGCTTCATGCGAATGAGCTGCTCGGCGAACGCTGTCTTGCCCGGCTCGTTTGAAAATTGTCGCTGCGTCTGCTCCGGCATTAGTCGGAACGCCGCCTCGAACTCCTCCTCGGTTACCGGCTCGCCGTTCACGCGCATGACGACGTGTCCGGTTGGCCGCTGGCCGACCGCGGCGGTCGAAAAAGGATGCGACGGAGTCGGCTGGAACGGAGGCCGCACTGCTGCGAGCCCGTAGCACACCGCGGCGACAACAAGGATGGCGATGACTGAGATAGCCAGGTCTTTTTTCAAGTCTTTCAGCTCCGTTGACGTGCGCTTTGCCCGCGAGTATTCTCCGCCCTTGTGAAATTTTTCACGGGCGCGGCCGTGAGAATTTCATCCCTCCCCAATGGCTAAAGTTACCATCGACGGCACTGAAGTCGAAGTCCAGGACGGTATCAACGTCATTGAAGCCGCCAAAGCGGTCGACGTCCACGTCCCGCATTTCTGCTACCACCCATCTTTGACCGTCGTCGGCCAGTGCCGTATGTGTCTCGTCGAAGTGGAAGGGATGCCGAAGCTGCAGGCGGGCTGCTCGACGAATGTTCGCGACGGCATGAAGATCTGGGTGTGGAACGAGAAAGTCGAGAAGGCGCGGCAGGGGCAGATGGAGTTTCTGCTCATCAATCACCCGCTCGACTGCCCGATCTGCGACAAAGCGGGAGAGTGCCCGCTGCAGGACTACTCATTCAATTACGGCACTGTCGAGTCGCGCTACGGCGAAGTCAAACGCACGTATCCCGGGATGGACCGCACGCCGATCGGGCCGCATGTGCTGCAGAACATGAATCGCTGCATTCATTGCACGCGATGCATCCGATTCTGTCAGGAGATTACCGGGACGAGCGAACTGGCGTTTTTCAAACGCGGCGCTTCGACGGAAGTTGGCGTCTTCCCGGGCACACCGATCGACAACTGGATGTCCGCCTGCGTGACCGATCTCTGTCCGACGGGCGCGCTGACCACGCGTGAATTTCGATTCGAGTCGCGGGTGTGGAATCTCGAGTCGACCGAGTCCGTGTGCAATGGCTGCGATGTCGGAT
>QHVY01000401.1 GCA_003223695.1 Acidobacteriota bacterium | reverse complement strand
CTCTTTATCGACAGTAATCTCGATTGGGGACAGGACACGCTGAGGCTCCGCCACACCGCTCGCAAGCTTGGTGTCGACCACCTCACTGTCAGTATGCCAGGGCTAGTCGATTATGGAGCGCTTGGATTTCCGCCGATTCAGCTGGCCGACGCACACAAGCCCGTCGCTGGATGGATTGCCATCAGCGATCACATGTACCGCATGCCGCAGGGCGAACGTGCGTGGTGGTGGCTCGACAGACGCCCATTTCAACGCGTTGGTAAAACTGTCCGACTCTTCCATATCCCTTGAACAAAGAATAAAAAGTGCGGCCGTATAGACCTTCCGCGCGCATTCATCTCGATCCCGCTCCTTTCGTAGTGAGAATCGGGTCCCACAAGACATTGCGGAAGCGGAACCACAATGTGCCTGCCTCGATTTCGTTGTGGCCGGAAGCAGCAGTAACCCGGGAATGCCAAAGTGAGGATCGGGTCGGAACAGATATTTCAATCGTGCAGGAGTGGCAAGCATACAGATTTCGCCGGGGCGGAGAACCCGAATGATTTCGGTACGGAGAGCGGCGGCGTCAACGACGTGCTCGAGTGTCTCAAGGCACAAAAGAACATCGAATGTGTTGTCCAGATAGGGAATCGCTTGGCCTCCTCCCATGACTTCAAACCGGCAGCCGTGTCCTGTGGATCAGTGAACGCAACGTCGAATTGGGAACGAGATCCAGAGCGTGAAGTTTGTGTCCTGAGATGTTCGCGGCACCGCCTGATACGCCGCCGTTGCCCGCGCCGACATCCAGGATACAAAGTGGCCGACCGAGTTTCATCGCAAAAAATTCGCCGACCTGGCGACCTTCAATCAGCCGCCCGATGGCAAATGCCACCGCCTCTTGATAGTGTGTCGCTGTGCGGCCAATTGTGCGATCGATGGCCGCAGTTGCTTCTTCGCGGAACATCGTCTCCAGCGAGAGCCAATCCTGTCGGTAGTGGATGTCTCCCAACTATCATCCTTCGCCACTCACGGCAGCATTCTATGTATAACAGCGGAGCATGATCGCCTTCCGCTGCGTTAGCAGTTAACAGTTAACAGTTAACAGTTAACGGTTAACTGTTAACCTTTCGCGCCATGAAACACGTTCTGGCTTTACTCCTGTTTGCGGTAACAGCGTCCGCTCAACAAGTCCCGTTCGCCCCCGACCGTCGTCCGGACGAAGGGGAAGGTCCGTTTCAACGGCTGATCATCCGTGGGGCCACTGTGGTCGACGGAACGGGAGCGCCGCCGGTGGGGCCGGTCGACATCGT
Source organism: Acidobacteriota bacterium (assembly GCA_003223695.1). Classification (GTDB taxonomy): domain Bacteria; phylum Acidobacteriota; class Thermoanaerobaculia; order Gp7-AA8; family Gp7-AA8; genus Gp7-AA10. Next base: position 1,468 of record QHVY01000401.1, on the reverse strand, counting down.
CATCGAAGGAAATCGGATTCGCGAAGTGCGCAGCGTCGGCTTTCCGAAAGTTCCGATCAAAGCGGAAGCGCGGCCGAAAGATGCAACGCGCGAGATCGACGGCACGAATTTGTGGGTGCTGCCCGGCTTCGTCGATCTGCACGGCCACTCCGGCGGAGCGGAGCAAGGCACACCGGCCGAATACGTTTTCAAACTCTGGATGGCGCACGGCGTCACGTCGGTGCGCGAGCCCGGCTGCGGAAATGGGACCGACTGGTGTTTACACGAGCGCGATCGCAGTGCGAAAAATCAGATCGTCGCGCCGCGGCTGTTTCCGTACATCTTCACGAGCGAGCGGAGTTGGGATGGTGGCCCGATCGACACGCCCGAGCAGGCGCGCAAATTCGCGCAGTGGGTCTCCAAAAAAGGCGCGGACGGAGTCAAGATCCTCGGGCCCGCGCCGCTGTTCGCTCCCGACACGCTCGCCGCCCTCCTCGACGAAGCCAACAAGCTTCACCTCGGATCGACCACGCATCTTGCGCAGCTCGGAGTGGCGCAAACGAACATCATTCAGGCCGCGCGAATGGGTCTACGCGGGATGGAGCATTGGTACGGCCTGCCCGAATCGCTCTTCACCGAGCGAACGGTTCAGGACTACCCGCGCGACTACAACTACAACGACGAGCAGGATCGCTTCGGAGAAGCCGGCCGGCTCTGGAAGCAGGCTGCCGCGCCCGACAGCGAGAAGTGGAACGCGGTGATCGATGAGCTGATCAGGCTGCACTTCAATATCGATCCGACGCTCAACATCTACGAAGCGAGCCGCGATCTCATGCGAACGATGCGCGCGGAGTGGCATGACAAGTACACGCTGCCGTCGCTGTGGCGTTTCTATCAGCCGAGCCGCTCAGCGCACGGATCGTACTGGTTCAACTGGACCACCGCCGATGAAGTGGAGTGGAAGAACAACTACCGCATTTGGATGCGGTTCCTGAATGACTACAAAAACCGCGGGGGGCACGTGACCACCGGCTCCGATTCGGGATTCATCTTTCAGCTCTACGGCTTCGCCTATATCCGCGAGTTGGAGCTTTTGCAGGAAGCGGGATTCCATCCGCTCGAGGTGATTCGCTCAGCGACGATGTGGGGAGCGGAGGCCATCACGGCGCCGAAGGGGACGAAGCCCGACTTCGGCATCGTGAAGGCCGGCGATCTCGCCGACCTGGTGTTGGTCGATCAGAATCCGATTGCCAACCTCAAAGTGCTCTACGGAACTGGATGGATCCACGTCAACGACACGACGGGCGCAGCCGAACGCGTCGGTGGAATCAAGTACGTGATGAAGGACGGCATTCTCTACGATGCGAAGAAACTCTTGCATGACGTCGAGGTGATGGTGCAGGAGGCGAAAGCGAAGGAGAAAAGGTAGCCATGCTGGAGTGGCTTAGAAATCTTTTCACTGGCGGCCCGCGGCCGGCAGGTCCATCCC
>QHVY01000400.1 GCA_003223695.1 Acidobacteriota bacterium | reverse complement strand
TACTCGCCGCAGATGGAAGGCATTCACCTGCGCGCGGGGAAGGTGGCCCGCGGCGGCATCCGGTGGTCCGACCGCCGCGAAGACTTCCGCACCGAGATCCTCGGCCTCATGAAAGCGCAGAACGTGAAGAACGTGGTGATCGTGCCGATGGGATCGAAGGGTGGATTCGTGGTGAAAAATCCGCCGTCCGACCGCGCCGCGTTCCAGCGCGAGGGCGTCGAGTGCTACAAGACGCTGCTGCGCGGCATGCTCGATCTCACCGACAACCTGCGCGGCGATGAAGTGCTCCCGCCGCCGCAGGTGGCCCGCCGCGATCCTGACGATCCGTATCTCGTCGTCGCCGCGGACAAAGGCACGGCGACGTTCTCCGACATCGCCAACTCCGTCTCCGCCGATTACCACTTCTGGCTCGGCGACGCTTTCGCCTCCGGCGGCAGCGCCGGCTACGACCACAAGGCGATGGGCATCACGGCGAAGGGTGGGTGGGAGGCGGTCAAGCGCCACTTCCGCGAGCTCGGGACGGACATTCAGCGCGAGGACTTCGCGGTCATCGGCGTCGGCGACATGTCGGGCGACGTCTTCGGCAACGCCATGCTGCTCTCTCCGCACATCAAGATGATCGGCGCGTTCAATCACTCGCACATCTTCGTCGACCCCGATCCCGATCCCGTATCGACGCTGAAAGAGCGCCAGCGGCTCTTCGACGAGCGGCTGAACTGGAACGGCTACAACACGAAGCTGCTCTCGAAGGGGGGCGCGATCTTCGAGCGGTCTGCGAAGACGCTGAAAGTCTCCGATGAGGTGCAGAAGCGCTTCGATCTGCCGTCGAAGACGCTGACGCCGGCCGATCTGATGAAAGCGATCCTTCGCGCGCGCGCCGATCTGCTCTGGCTGGGCGGCATCGGCACGTATGTGAAGGCGACGCACGAGGAGCACTCCGCCGCCCGCGATCGCGCGAACGATGGGCTGCGCATCAGCGCCGATGAGCTCCGCGTCCGCGTCGTCGGCGAAGGGGCAAACCTCGGATTCACACAGAAGGCGCGCATCGAATTCGATCTGCGCGGCGGAAAGATCAACACCGACGCCATCGACAACTCCGCCGGCGTCGACACGTCCGACCATGAGGTCAACATCAAGATCCTGCTGTACGACGCGATCGAGCGCGGCGAGCTGCGCGACAAGGACCGCAATAAGCTGCTCGCGGAGATGACGGACGAAGTCGGCCGCCTGGTTCTGCGTGACAACTACGAGCAAACGCAAGCCATCTCCATCACCCACGCCCTCGGCGAATCGGTGCTGGACGAGCAGGCGCGATTCATGCGCATGATGGAGCGCGCGGGAAAGCTCAATCGCGCGCTCGAAGGACTGCCTGACGACGATGAGATCGCCCAGCGTCATGCAGCGCACAGCGGCCTGACCCGTCCGGAGATCGCCGTGGTGATGGCTTACAGCAAGATCGTGCTCAATCAGGATCTCGTCGGCTCCGATCTGCCCGACGATCCGCTGCTCGTCGAAGATCTCGTGCGCTATTTCCCCGAGCCGCTGCATGTACGCTTCCGGCCGGCGATCGAGAGGCACCGTCTGCGCCGGGAGATCATCGCCACGTACGAGACGAACACGATCATCAATCGCGTGCGGCCGACGCTGGTCATGCAGATGAACGAGGACACCGGCAAATCGCCGAGCGATGTCGCCCGCGCGTTCACCATCATTCGCGAGTCGTTCGATCTGCGCTCGCTGTGGCACGACATCGAGGCGCTCGACAATAAGCTGCCGGCGCGCAAACAGATCGAGATGATGATCGAGGTCGGCCGGCTGCTCGAGCGGGCCATCGCCTGGCTGCTCCGCAGCGGCTACGAG
>QHVY01000399.1:352-5377 GCA_003223695.1 Acidobacteriota bacterium | reverse complement strand
CTCGGATAATGTGAACGCCCCGGTCACGCAGGCGGTGAACATCGCCGTGACGCCTCCGCCCGATCACATCGTCATCAGTCAGATTTACGGCGGCGGCGGCAACTTTGGCGCGACATACAAGAACGACTACGTGCAGTTGCACAACCCGACGAATTCTTCTGTGGACATCAGCGGCTGGTCGCTGCAGTACGCTTCGGCAGCCGGCAGCTCGTGGACAAACAATCAACCGCTCGGCGGCGTCATCGGGCCGAACGAGTACTACCTGATCGCGCTTGCTTCCGGTGGAAGCACCGGACTCGATCTTCCTGCCGCGAACATCTCGGGCTCGATCAACATGAGCGCCACCACCGGCAAGATCGCACTCGTCCGCAACGGCGTTCCGCGCTCAGGAATCTGCCCGAAGGACGATGCCGATGTCGTTGATTTCGTCGGCTACGGCACCAGCGCGACGTGCGCCGAAGGAAACTTGAACGCCCCGGCGCCTTCGAACACTGCGGCGCTTTTCCGGAAGAACAACGGAAACACCGACAGCAACAACAACGCCGCCGACTTTACTACCGGCTCTCCGAATCCCCTTCGCACGACGCCGATTCAGGAGCTGGGGCCGTGGGTGGCGAGCACCGGTCCGATTTTCAACGGCACCAAAGTTCCGCACGATGACAGCATCACCGTTGATTTCAGCGAGCCGGTCGATGTCGATGCAAACTGGTACAACATCTCCTGCCCCTCGGGCCTGCACAACGACGCGACGGTCGCGCACTCGAGCGACTTTAAAGAATACGTCATCACGCCAAACGTGAACTTCAACTTCAGCGAGCAATGCACGGTCACGATTTTCAAGAACACGATTCATGACCAGGATCTCGACGACAGCGCGCCGAACACGGACAGGCTCGCTGCCGATTACGTCTGGTCCTTCACCATAGTCGATGCCGGTCAGCCGGCCCCTTATGCGCCAAGCGTTCACCTGACGATGGGGAACCCGACAAACGCGATCAGCGATGTCACAACGCCGAACAACTATTTGATGGAGAAACCCACCTACGCTCTCTCCTACAACAGAGACAAGGGCACGCCGAACTGGGTGAGCTGGCATCTCGACAGCTCGTGGTACGGCTCACTCGCGCGCGTCGACACGTTCCGGCCCGATCCGGCCGTCTCGCCTAACTGGTATCGCGTGCAGGCGTCCGACTTCTTCACCACCGGCTTCGATCGGGGCCACATGTGTCCGAACGCCGACCGTGACAACGAGAACCGGATTCCGATCAACCAGGAAACCTACCTGATGTCGAACATGGTTCCTCAGGCGCCGGATAACAATCAGGGGCCATGGGCGAATCTCGAGAACTATCTCCGAACGCTGACGGCCGCCGGAACCGAGATCTACATCGTATCCGGGCCGGCCGGCGTCGGTGGCACCGGAAGCAGCGGCTTCATGACCACATTGGCAAACGGTCACGTGACCGTTCCCGCGTACACGTGGAAGGCTGCACTGGTTCTCGCCAAGGGTGACAACGATGTCTCGCGTGTGAACGCCGCGACGAGAACCATCGCGGTGATCATGCCCAATACACAAGGCATTCGGACGAACGATTCGAGCGACTGGCAGAACTATCTCACGACGGTTGATGCGGTCGAAGCGCTCTGCAATTGCGAGCTCTTCTCGAATGTGCCGGAGATCATTCAGAACAGCATCGAAGCAGGAATCAACGGTGTAAATCCGCCGGGCGTAGCGAACGAGTCCGCGTCGACGCGTGAAGACATGAGCGTGCCCGTCACTCTGAATGCCGTGAGCCCAAACAACAATCCGGTGACCTACGTCATCGATGCGCCGCCGTCGCACGGAACTCTGAGCGGTGCCGATTCGAATCGCACATATACGCCCGCGCCTGATTTCAACGGCACTGACACATTCATGTTCCACGTGACCGACGGCACACGCAGTTCGAACACGGCCACGGTCACACTGACGGTGCTCGAAGTGAACGATCCGCCAGTGCCGTCGGCTGATGCGAAGAGCGTCGAAGCTGGGTCGGTATTGACGTTCCCGGCGGGCGATCTCCTGACGAATGACACGCCAGGCCCGGCGAATGAAAGCACTCAGACGATCACCGTCACGAGTGCAGGCAGCGGTCCTGATACACACGGTACCGTCAGCCTCGCAGGCACGCAGATCACGTACACGCCTGAGACGCCGTTCTCCGGACCGGCCAGCTTCACTTATCGAGTCTGCGACAACGGCTACACTGCCGGCTTGTCGGATCCGCAGTGCGCAACCGGCACGGTGAAGATGACGGTCGTGGACACCACTCCGCCGGCGCTTTCCAACTTGACGCCGAGCGCGACACAACTCTGGCCACCCAACCACAAGATGGTGAATGTCAGCGTTGACTACGCCGCGCCGGATCTTGGCGATCCGGCTCCAGTCTGCTTGCTAACAATCGGAAGCAATGAGCCGATTAACGGTACCGGAGACGGCGACACAGCTCCCGATTGGGACGTGATCGATGCGCATCATGTCCGTCTGCGGGCGGAGCGCGCCGAAAATGGACCTGGTCGGATTTATACGATCACGGCGACCTGCGCCGACCGCTCCGGAAACGCAGCGCAGAAGAGCTCGAGCGTCTCGGTTCCGAAGAGCCAGAGGTAGACGAAGAAATCGGCCGGAACTATCTTGGATGATGTGCGCGACGACGAGTGGATCACGACCGGCCCGCACCGGTTTTTCGAGTGCTGGTGCGGTCACAGCGAGGTCTTCAACCCGACGGGCAAGACGCTCGATCTGAAAATCGACCGCACCCATCGCTGGGTAAACCNNNGTCCGGATTGCGCGAAAGACCGGGCGGCGGGAACGTGCTGCACGCCGGCGACGATCACGGCGGCGCGGCTGTAAATCACCACAGAGAGCACAGAGACGCCTCTGTGCTCTCCGTGATCTCTGTGGTGAAAACTGCCTCTTATGGCAGCGAGGAGATCAGTTTCCGGTACTCCGCCTCGTTGAACGCGCGCGAGGTCCGCGAGCGGATGTTTCCGGCGGAACCGAGCGTCAGAGCGAGCTTCGCGGCCGCCTCGTCATTGGGCAAATCAGCGACAACCACGATGTCGTATTCGCCCATGACCAGATAGAAATCCTTGATCTTGCCGCCCGCCGCTTCGTAGCCCTTCTTCGCATGATCGAGTCGAGCCGGACTCTCTTTGATCTTTTGCAGCCCCTGCTGCGTGTACTGAATGAGGGAAATGTAGGTCGGCATCTCGCGCCTCCTCTGTTGCGGAGGCGCGATCTTACTCGGAAAAGGGGGCGATGGATTCGCTCCATCGCCCCACACAATGAACTTCTAATGGCAGAGCGGGCACGTTGCTGGCGCGCAGGCGAGATCGGTCGAGCTCGGGCACCCGGTTGCAGGTTGCGGAGGTGATCCTAAAGTCGCCGTGGCTCCAGTGACGCGAATAACGTCGCTGAAGTTGCAGCTCCCGGGCGCGGGTCCAGAGGGGAAATAGGACCCAGTGACGTGCTGAGTTTGGCCGGGATTCAGAGTGAAATTGTTCGGGGTAATTGTGGCAGCGGGATCGTCGGCCAGGGTGACGTTCGTGAGCTGCGAATTGCCATTGTTCGTCACGTCAGCGCTTAAGAAGACCTCAACCACAACTTGATTACTCTGCGAGACGAGCGTGGCGTTGCACGCTTTCGTAATCGTCACGCTCGAGGACACCGTGGTCTGGCATTCTGCTGTCGCCGCCGGCGCCGGAGAAGTGATGACGACACCTCCGGCAGTCGTACCTTGCGCCGTCGCCGTGTTCGTGGCGTCAAGCGGGCTTGGACAGTTCGGCACGCCGGAGTGGCAGTTCGCGTTTGTCGCCGTGAACGTGACGGTCACGCTCGCCGATGCGCCGCCGGCAAGGGAACACGGGGGCGTATTACATACAGGAATGCTTGCCGTCGTCCCATCGGGATACGTGTCGTTTATCGTCACATTGGTCAATGTGCCGATGCCGGTATTGGTCGCCGTGGCGGTCCATGTGTATGTGATTGATGTACCGTCAGAACTCACTGTGCCAGGACCATTGCACGACTTGGCCACGCTGATCCCGCAGAGCGGGAACGAATGCGGCGGAATGAAATCGCTGAGCGTCGAAGTCGGCGATGTCGATGCCCGAGTCTCGCCCATGAATGTCGTGAAGCACGGGATGCTCGACCCAAAGACCGAGTTCAGATCGATGCCTCCCTCGAGGAATTCTCCATGCGCAAAGGTGGACTCTCCCGACTTATTGAGGAAGCCCCATGGTGAGGTGATCCCATCCACGGGATTGACGATCGCGCACAGGTCGTTGTGGTCTGTGCGAGGATCGCATGGCGCGGGAGAGCGCGTCTCGTTGAGTACAAGGCTGCCATTCGCTCCGCCCACCCACTTGAAAACATTGATCGTCGAGACAGCTCCGCCGGTCGAAAAGTCCGACACGATCAACAAGTACCGTTGCGTCCTGCAAGAACCAGAATCCTGCAGTGGCGTCGCCGCTATTGTCGAAACGATCCATGCCGAAATAGATGGCAGTATGGCCGTTGGCCAACTGGTAGGCCGCGGCGAAGGCGTGGGCAATGTCATCCTTAGCCTGCACCGACGTGTTGGCGGTTTGCTTCCAGGCCCACTTACTGAAATCGTAGATGTCCTTGCTGCCGCCGCCGCTCAGAATATCGTCAGCATGACCGGTCGGGTCGGTGATTATGCCGGTAGTAGCCAGCGCGTGAGTCAGGCTTGCCCAATCGTCAGTGTTCGCACCGAATGTAACGAGTGTGTCTCCGCCTGAGCACGGAGGCGCAGCCAGCGATGGAAAACAGACGCTGGCATCCTTCATAGCGTTTCCCTCGAGCTGAAAAACTCCATTGGGATCGTCGACGCCCTGCCCGAACACCGCGCGCTGCGAAAATCCCAGAACTACAACTGCGACAGCAATCACGGGCCACAATTGCTTGCGGAATCTCATACCGTCCTCTCCTTTCGAGGAGCGCAATTACGGGAAGGACAGAAG
>QHVY01000399.1:0-200 GCA_003223695.1 Acidobacteriota bacterium | reverse complement strand
TCGACACTCGTCGATGTGAGCTGCGAAAGCAGGGCCTCCGAATCCGGCTTCGCCATCAGGCTTCGCAGCTTCTGTCCTTCTTACTGAAAGCGCCCGGCAGAATTCGAACGAGAGAAGAGTTGCGCCACCAATTGTGGCCTGCGACAACGTTCGTAAATTTTGACCACAGCATCAACAAGGCGGTTCACGAGTTGCGCGAA
>QHVY01000411.1 GCA_003223695.1 Acidobacteriota bacterium | reverse complement strand
GCCGGGAAATAAGAATGAAGGAGGAGATGGTGCTACTGTCGCCGTACTCGAGGAATAGTGCCGAGTGCCGAGTGCCGAGTGATTTCGATTACGTACTCGGCACTCGGTACTCGGCACTCGGCACATGGCTTTTGTAGACCTCAATGACAGCGTGATTGCGCAAGTACGCAGCGCGGCCGATATCGTCGACTTCGTCAGCCAGGTCACGCCGCTCAAACTCGCCGGCAAGAGCTACAAAGGGCTCTGCCCGTTTCATCGCGAGAAAACGCCGTCGTTCCACGTCGATCGTGACAAGGGACTCTTCTACTGTTTCGGCTGCGGCACCGGCGGTGACGTTTTCAAATTCCTCGCCCTCACCGAGCGCTTCACATTTCCGGAAGCTGTCGAGCATGTCGCGTCGCGCGTGGGCATCGAGTTGCCGCGCCGACGCAAAACGGCGAAGGAAAGTGACAAAGACGATCTGCTCGAAGTCATCGACGACGCCTCCGAAGCCTTTCATCAAGCCCTCGGATGGGGCGAGAACCCGGCGAAGCGCTATCTCGATCAACGCGGTGTGGCCGAGGAGATCATCAAAAAGTATGGGTTCGGGTATGCGCCCGACTCGTGGGACTACATCCTGACGCGTCTCGCGCGCAAGCAGGGCGAGAAAACGTTGGAGCTCGCGGGGCTTGTCATGCCTCGCAAGAGCGGCACCGGTTTCTACGATCGATTTCGAAACCGGCTGATGATCCCGATTCACCGTGAGACGGGCGCGTTGGTCGGATTCGGCGGACGCTCGCTCGACGGCAGCGATCCGAAATATCTCAACTCGCCCGAATCGGAGCTCTTCAACAAATCCCGACTGCTCTACAACCTTCATCGCTCGAAAGAGGCCATGCGGCGGATCGATCGCGCCATTCTTGTGGAGGGTTACTTCGATGCGATCGCTCTCGATCACGCCGGTGTGCCCGGCGTGGTCGCTTCGATGGGCACTTCGCTCACATCCGGACAAGCATCGCTGCTCCGCCGCTACACAACGCGCGTCGTGATCGCGTACGACGGCGACGACGCCGGCCGCAACGCCACCCTCCGCGCCGCCCCGATCCTGCTCGCAGCGGGCCTAACGGTCTCAGCGCTCGATCTGCAGGGAGAAAAAGATCCCGACTCGCTCGTGCAGAAATACGGCGTCGACCGCTTTCTCGAAGTTCTGGGCAATGCAACGGACATCTTCGAGTTCGCGCTCAAGGAGTGGGCCGGCGACGTCAAGAGCCTGACCGGCCGCGAAAAAGCGGATCGCGTCGAGGCGTTTGTGCCGCTCCTCAATGCCGTCACCGACCCTGTGATCCGCAATGACGCCGCCCAGCGCATCGCCGACGGCTTTCGCCTGGAATTCGAGAGCGTCTGGTCGCGCGTTAGGGGGAAAGCAGCTGCACAATCCGTGAGGCAGGTGTCCCGTGCCGTCCCCAGCGGCGAAAAGTTCGTCCTAACGGCCGTGGTTCAGGGAAGGATCGCTCGAGAGAAGCTGAGTGGGATGGACGAAGGTTTATTCAGCGATCCCGCGTGCAAAACACTCTTTTCTATCATAAAAACTGAATTTTCGGGTGGTCAACCTATTGATTATTCGCAAATCGCGACCCATCTTAGGGGCGAGGCCGAGCTGACCCTGCTCTCTGAAGTAACGCTCACGGAAGACCTCGATGAGGCGGCCGTTGCCCGCCTCAATGAGGTTCTCATCCCGATGCAGAAGGCGCACATCGAGCGGAGAAAACGCGAAATTCAACGAGAGATTGAGGAAGCGGTGCGCGCCGGGGACCCGGATCGTGAGCGGCGGCTCGATGCCGAAAAGCTCGAACTCTCCCGTATGTCGAACACGTTGAAATAATTATCGTCCTCTGGTGATTACGCGAGTGTCCTTGCAACGAGGCAAAAACTTGAGCTGTGAGGAGCGACCGAAGAGATGACGACACGCCCACGCGGTGCGAATCTCGAACAGGAATCCACGGATATCGAAGAAGGGGTCGGCGAGTTGAGCGTTGAAGAGAAGTATGTGGAAGTGAAGCAACTCATTGCCCTCGGCAAGGAAAAGGGATTTCTGCTGTACGACGAAATCTACGAAATCCTTCCTGAAGAAGTCACCAGCCTGCCCGAAGAGCTCGACGAGATCTACATCCGCTTCAACGATCTCGGCATCGACGTCGTCGAAGACGCCGAAAAGCAGCTCGCCCCGCCTACCGGCAAGGGCACCATGACCATCGACGGGACCATCGAAGAAAAAGAGATGGACCAGCGCGAGGAGGTGCAGGCGGACATCATCGCCGCCTCCAGCGGCATCGTCGACAAGACCAACGACCCGGTGCGCATGTATCTGCGCGAAATGGGTACGGTCAAACTTCTCGACCGGCAGGGCGAAGTGGATATCGCCAAGCGCATCGAGAAGGGCGAGCGCAAAGTCTACAAAGCGCTCTCGCAGAATCGCATCATCCTCGAAGAAATCCTCAAGATCTACGAAAGCGCCAAGAAAGACACACGGGTCATCAAAGAGATGATCGATCTGGCGATGCCGGAGGATGAGGACGAGATCGATGCGGCGACGCTTTCGGCCACCGCGCTGACGAAGATCAACGACATCATGGTGGTCTTCGACAAAGTCGCTCGCCTCGACAAGCGGATCAAAGACGCAAAGGCGAAGCTCGCGGAATCGAAGAAGCTCAGCCAGCGCGCACTGGCCACCAAGCAGAAGAACATCGATCGCCTGAAAGAAGATCTGGCGACCGAGCTGCGGCAGATCGATTTCACGCCGCAGACGCGCAATCGCATGATCAACAAGTTGAAAGACATCGATAACGAGCTGTCACAGGCCGCATCGATGATCAAAAAGGACGAAGCGGCGCTCAAGCGGGAGAAGGACAAGACCCGCCGCGACTTCTATCGCCG
>QHVY01000410.1:3805-4864 GCA_003223695.1 Acidobacteriota bacterium | reverse complement strand
ATGGCAAATCGGCCGCCCGCTCGATCACCACTCGGTGGCGCTTGGCGAGTGAGAGATACGCGAGCTGATTCGAGATGTAGTCGTTGCGCGTGGTGACGATGATGTCGCCTTCGCGGAAATCGAACGCCGATAGCGCCTGAAAAAATGCGACGGTCGCATTCTCGACCACGGCAATGTTTTTCGGTTCCGCGCCGATCAAGCGGGCGACGCTGGCGTACGAATGATTCACCGCGGCGCCTGCGTCATCCGCACTCTCGTAACCGCCGAAGTTCGCTTCGCGATGCAGGTGATCGATCATTGCGCTCAGCACGGGCTGCGGCACCAGCGACGCGCCGCTCTACATCGACATGCGCGGCGCTTCCTGGGCGACGGCTGACACGTTCGAGCTTGCGCCGGACGCACGCCGCTTCGAGAATTGGGAATTCTCTTACGCCCTTCTCCTCGGCCTCGGCGCTGCCGCGCAGTATGCGATCGCGCCGCGTCTCGTATGCGCTGAGCACGTGGGCCATGTCGCCGAACAGTCGCGTCTCGCGCCAGATCTCGCCCTCCCAGAAACTCGGCAGCTCGCCCGAGGAGATCATCTGCTCGAAATTTTCGCGGTAGGACGGCATATCGAATTCGAACACTCCGCTGTCGTTGATCCGCACCATCCGCGCTCCCGGCGCAAAAATCTCCTCGTCAGTTTTCCAGTCTGGGTGTCCTCCGGCCTCGTAGCAAACGCTTTCGTACATTGCGGCGATGATCGCATCCAGATCGTTCATCGACGTATCATGACGCGAAATGCTCACCTTCGTCCTTCTGACGGCGTTCACGCTGGCCGATGAAATGAAGCTGCGCTCGATCGTCGATGTGAAGATTTCGCCCGACGGTGAGCGTGTCGCGTACGTCGTCTCCACGCCGAATCTCGACACGAACCAGCACGACGCGGCGTTGTACGTTGCAACGTGGAGCCGACTCTCAGTCGGCTCAGCGCCGGCTGAGAGCCGGCGCTACGTTGAGAACCTCCGCATCTTTAACACACCGTTACCCCATCCCAATCTGCGCTGGTCTCCGGATGGC
>QHVY01000410.1:0-3697 GCA_003223695.1 Acidobacteriota bacterium | reverse complement strand
CGAAACCGCTCGTCATTCACGCTGACGCGCCCGACAATCCAACGCGCCTTGTGATCCGCAGTGTGAATGGAGGCACGCCACGCGCGCTCACGCCGCCGTCCGACTTCGTCGAGAGCATGTCGTGGTCGCCGGACGGTTCCGAGATCGCCTACGCCGCGTCGCCGCGCAGCGGCTTCAGCGCGCAATACGAAACACGCATCTATGCAGTTTGTGTGGAGGACAGGCAATCTTGCCTGTCCGGACAGACAGGATTGTCTGTCCCCCATCGCCGAACGATCGTCGATCGCGCCGGCATGAACTCGAAGCCGCAGTTCTCTCCCGACGGCAAACGCATCGCGTTCATCTCCACCAATGGCCGCGCGGAGCTCATGGCCCCTAGCAGCCTCGCCATCGTCGACGAGCATGGACTACGAATGTTGCAGAGCGACGGCACATGGATCAGCGAATTCATTTGGGCTCGCGATAGCAAATCAATCTACTTTGGGGCGAACGAAGGGACGTTCGCATCAGGCGCGCACATGTTCGAGCAGCCGGTCGTGCGATTGTGGATCGATGACGGCCGGAGCGAGCGCGTGATTCCCGGCGCGACCGTCGACTACTCGATGAGCCTGAGCAACGTTGGACGCCGGCTCGCCTACCGCGCGGTCGAAGGGCGCACGATGGGCGACGTCTTCGTCCTCGACACGACGAGAGGCCGCTCGACGAAGCTCACTCGCCCTCGGCGATATCAAAGCGGTGAGCTGGCGCTCGTTCGACGACATGGAGATCTGGGGTCTTCTTCTCACACCGCCGGGCTACGCGTCGGGAAAATTGCCGATGATCGTCTATTGCCATGGCGGACCGATCGGCGGCGTCACATACGGGCTCTTCCCGCAGTTCATGCACATTCCCGGGCAGGTCGATCCGTATCCGACCGAAGCGATGGCCAGCGCCGGCTATGCAGTGCTGTTCCCGATGCCGCGCGGCGGCTCGGGATACGGCGAGGCGGGTATGCGCACGATCGTGAACTCGTGGGGCGAGGGCGACTACCGCGACATCATGGCCGGCGTCGACGCAATGATCCAACGCGGCATCGCTGATCCCGACCGCCTCGGCGTCATGGGCGCGTCATACGGCGGCTACATGACGAGCTGGATCGTCACGCAGACGAATCGCTTCAAAGCGGCATCAACGGGAGCGAGCCTCAACGACCTAACAGACGAATATTTTCTGTCCGATGCCGGCGACTTCATGATCGAATACTTCAAACGGCCGTGGGAAAACCGCGAAGGCTACGCGTCGCACTCGGCGCTGACATTCGCCGATCGCGTGACCACGCCGTTGCTGATTCAACATGGTGAAAATGATCGTCGCGTGCCGATCGCCGGCGCGTGGAAGTTTTATCGCGCGCTGAAGCAGCTCGGCAAAACCGTGGAATTCGACATCTACCCGCGCGGCGGACACGTGCTCTTCGAACCGAAACTCGAGATGGAACAAATGCGAAGAAATCTCGAGTGGTTTGAAAAGTGGATTCCCGCGCGCTAACTGAAATTTCAAATTTCAAATTTCAAATGAAAAATTGAAAATTCAGTGCCTATTTTTCTTTTTTCATTTTTCATTTGAAATTTGAAATTTCAGACCTCCACGCCTAATTCATCCAGCGATTCGTGCAGCTCGGCAGGATCGCGATATACGCGAAAGGCACCAGCCCGAGTGAGCTCGTCGTCTCCGTAGCCGCCGCTGAGCAGTCCGACGCAGAGCATGCGCGCTCGCCGCGCCGCCAGAAGATCCCATACAGCATCGCCGACCACGTAACATTCGTCGACGGATACGCCGAGTCGCTGCTGACAATTGAGAAAGAGGTCGGGCGCAGGCTTCGCGCGGAGAACATCCCCGCGCTCCACCACGATCGTGTTTTGTCCGATGTCGAGGATCTCCAGCGAGCGATCGATCTCCGGTCTTCTTCCTGAAGTAGCGATGCCATGAGGCACATTTGCGCCGCGCAGGGCGCGCAAAAGCTCCACCGCACCGGGAAGCGCTCGGCGCTCCGGCAGGAACTGTCGAAACAACTCTCCATGCCGCCGCTGCAGCGCCTCAGCCTCCTCCGAGGAGATTTCACGGCCGAGCTCTCGCGCGACCGCGCGGGTGAAGAGTCCGCCGCTCATTCCGATGCGGCGGTGAATGCGCCAACCGTCGACAGCGAGACCTGTCTCCGCCAACGCACGTTGCCATGCGAACACGTGAGCGTAGACGGTATCGACGAGAGTTCCATCGAGATCGAAAATCAAGGCGGGCATAACTGCCTCCACGTTTCATCGTACAGTTCGAACATGGAGAATCAATCTCCGCGGTTGGCGGATCTGGTCACCATTCTCTATCGACCGCGAGAAACGATCCGCCGCATTCTCGATGCCGGCCGTCATCGATGGTCGATCGAGGTCGTCGTGCTCGCCTTCGTTTGCGCATCTGTCAACGACATCGATGCCCAGCGTCTCGGCGAAGGGCTGCCGGACTTGAAAGTGCTTCCGCTGATCGCCATCGTCGGACTTTCGATCGTCATTGGCGCGGCATCGTGGGTCATCGCGCTGTTCATCCTGTCGTGGATCGTCACGCCGATTGGCCGCTTGTTAGGCGGCACGGGAAGCACGCGCGACGTTCGCGCCGCGCTCGGCTGGGGAATGGTGCCAGTGGCCTGGTCTTTCATTTACCGGCTGCCGATCGTGGTTCTGATGAGTCACTATCAGATCGGACCTCGCCAGAATCCGCGAGAGCTCGTGGTTCAGTTCCTCTCCCACGGAGGATGCTCGATCGTTGTGCTCTTCTTCGCTCTTCAAAGCCTGTTCGCCCTTGGGTGCATTGCCCTGGGAAGCTTCACGGTCGCCGAGGCGCAGGGCTTTTCGACGCAGAAGGGATTCGTGAACCTGGCGATCTCGCTGGTGCTGCCTTTGATGGTGTTCTTCGCGGCGGTGTTCACGTTCAGACATTGAGGCTGGCGAAGATTCCGCTGTTCTGTGCCGCGGCGCACATCGTGGCCGTATGCGGTACGCTGCTTTTTCTGAGAAGTCATTTGATGTGGATCTTGTGGATGATCGCCGCGGTTTCGTTGATCGCCTTCTACGCCTGGTGGTCGGTGCGAATCGGAAAATTCGCGCCGGTAGTCATCGCCTCTGCCGGTCTCGTTTGTGATCTCACAGGCGAGTCATTGTTCATCTTTCGCCCGGAGCTCGATCGCGCGGCATCTCTTCTCACCGGCGGCGCCGCAAATGGTCTCTATACAATCTGCGGAATTCTGTTGACGCTGGCCACGCCGTCGGTGCCGCTTCGCTGGCTGGCGTGGATCGCGTGGGCGAGTGGAATCGTACTAATTATCGTTACTATTTTTAACAGCCGCATTGGCGTCATGATTGCGACCGCGGCGCTCATGGCCTCGTTTATCCCGTTCGTGATTGCAATGGCTCGAGAATGAAAACCATCGTCGTCCTCGGCGGATCAGGATTTTTCGGCAATCTGATCGTGCAGCGACTGCGCGAGGCCGGCCTGCAGCCCCTCGTCGCCTCGCGGTCCACCGGCGACCTGCGCATCGACGCGAACAATTCCGATGACCTTCGCGTCTATCTGAAGCAGCGCGATCTCGTGATCGATGCCGCGGGCCCGTTTCAGACGCGGACGCCCGCACTGATCGACACCGCGATGCGCGTGGGCTTCGATGTCATCGATC
>QHVY01000214.1:864-11546 GCA_003223695.1 Acidobacteriota bacterium | reverse complement strand
GTAGGCCGTGCCGTCGCGAACGGAGATCACCGCTCCCCCTGACGAATACTCGCTGCGGCTCTTCGTCCGGGGCGGCGGCATAACGAGGCATTCTAACGCTCCAACTGAAACCAGCGCTCCAGCTCGTCGTAGGAAGAGAGTGACGTTTCGCTGAAATAGGCGTAGGATTTTTTCCATCACGCGCTAAGACGACCCCAGGAGGCCCAATCTATGACTCTCACCGCTGCAACGATCGTAGGGCTCGTCGCTCTGGCTGCACTGGTCTGGCTCTACTTCCGGATGCGGTCACAGGATCTCATCGAAGAAATCATGGCCAAGAGGCGCGCATCGGCGCGGCTGGTATGCCGCGCGGATTTCGTCGAGGGACTCGACCGAATCCCAGTGGCGCTCTCGCTCATGACCGATATGATCCGCTACGAGAATCCCGATCTCGACGCTTCCCTCGAGCTGCGGCATATCGAAGAGATCGAATACGACGAAGAGACTGCCACTGGCCAGGCCGTGGACGGAAAAGAGCTGCGTCTGCGCTCGCACGGGCATATGTTCGAGTTCGTGCTCGATCCCAATGTCGTTCAGCAGTGGCAGACGACACTGCCGCCAAGACACTTCGACCAGGGAACAGCTAAGGCCGTTTAGCTGTTGCCGCGCATGTCGGGGTGTAGCGCAGTCTGGTAGCGCACCTGCTTTGGGAGCAGGGGGTCGGAGGTTCAAATCCTCTCGCCCCGACCATACTCAGGACTGAGTACTCAGGACTGAGGACTGAGTGAGCGGCGGACTTGGCCCTCAGTCCTTAGTCCTCAGTCCTTTTTTAGTCCCCGTAGCTCAGTCGGACTAGAGCAACAGCCTTCTAAGCTGTGGGTCGCAGGTTCGAATCCTGCCGGGGACGCCAATTGCTCGGGCACAGCCGTTGCTCTTCACACCACTGAGGAGACAATCATGGCTGACGAGAAAAAAGTCACCCAGACGGAGACGGAAACGAAGTCCGATTTCTTCGGCAATCCAAAAGAGCAGAAGTCGACGACCACCGAAACGAAAGTGAAGGACGATGCGTTCGGCGATCGAAAACAGACACAAACGACGACAGAGATAAAAGAAGAGAAGTAATTAGCGCTTCAGTCGCTGCATCACCCTTCGCAGCGCGGCGTGGCCGGTGGCTACATCGATGTCGCGCTGCAACATCTCGATGTATTTCGTCTCGCCGAGTAACTTTTCGATTCGGTCGACGATCGCGGCGACATCAGCGACCTCGAAGTCGGTCCGCGCCATCTCATCGATATCGACGATCACTGCAGTGAGCGGCTTGAGCCACGCAAAAAAAGGATCGTTCTGGAGAAGCTCGACGAGTTCCGACGGTCGAGCGTTTGCGCCGTAGGCGAACGCATAATCGCTTTTCGCCGACTCGATCAGCCGGCGATGAACAGGAATCAGCGTTCGGGAAAGCTCGCGCAGCGCATCGCGCAACTCAGCCCGCTCCGGCGAATCGGGAGTATGCATCGTGCGCGCGAAAAATGAGTTCTTGTCCATCAACAATCACGCCTCTACGGTTGGCTGGGGAAGGGTGGTGCAGGCAGTAGCCAACCGTAGAGGCTGTGACGGTGCTGCTGTGAGGAGGTTCAGTCTACCGCAACTCTCGCGCCCGGGGGTAGAATGCGCGCCCGATACAGCGGAATTCAGCAGATGGAGCAAAGGTTAAATTCGCTGCTCGCACCCATAGCTTAATTGGATAGAGCATCTGACTACGGATCAGAAGGTTGCAAGTTCGAGTCTTGCTGGGTGCACCATCTTTGAAAGTCATGAATGCAGCGCAGTGGATGGAAGAAGCCCTGACACTCGCCGAAGAAGCTGCCGCGGAGGGTGAAATCCCGGTCGGAGCGGTCATCGTCGATCGCGAGGGGAGGGTGATCGGTCGCGGCCGCAATCGCCGCGAAGCAGGCGATCCTCTCGGTCACGCTGAGCTCATCGCGATCGCCGAGGCAGCTCGAGCGATCGGCGATTGGCGGCTGGAAGGGACCACGATGATTGTCACGCTCGAGCCATGCGCGATGTGCGCCGGTGCACTCGTCAACGCGCGCGTCGAGCGGCTGATCTTCGGCGCATCCGACCCCAAAGCTGGCTTCTGCGGCTCCCTCGGAAATCTGGTCGAGGATCCGCGTCTCAATCATCGACTGGAAGTCATCCGCGGATTCGAGGAGGATCGCGCACGCGCGCTGTTGCAGCGCTTTTTCCAGCAACTGCGCAAGGGCCCGATCGAAACGGAGAGGTGGCAGAGTGGCTGAACGCGGCGGTCTCGAAAACCGTTATACCTTTACGGGTATCGGGGGTTCGAATCCCCCCCTCTCCGCCAGCAATTTTGTTGTAGGGCACGACTGCATCGTGCCGTTTACGAAGGTTCGGCACGGCGCAGCCGTGCCCTACATCGTCGACCGGAGAGATGGCCGAGTGGCTTAAGGCGCACGCTTGGAAAGCGTGTGTACGTTAATAGCGTACCGTGGGTTCGAATCCCACTCTCTCCGCCATCATCCTGAGATTTTGCGGATGCTCATCGTCTCGAGGTAAGTTGACGGCGTGCTGTCCGGAGTCGATGTGAGCGTGGTCAGCCACGTCTGACCTTCGCGATCTTTTTTCACCCAACTTCGCTTTCCGTTTGTTTTTTCGCGCAGCATCCACCCCTTTGCGACGAGCTGTTTTGTGGCGAAATCGAGGGCCTCTTCCTGTGACATCTCCACGTGCAGCCGTCCATGCATCTCCCACTTCTTCGTATCGCCGTTGCTGGTGAGCATCTCCCACACTGCGTCGTCGGGAAGCTTCACGTCAGGCAAGCGCGTGTCAGCGAGCGTGGAGCGCGTCCACTTCGACGCTGGATCCCACCGGTACTCGATCGCCCGCGCGATTTGCTCGGCTCGTGGCCGCCCAAACTCGCGGTCGATGAGATGGAGCGATCCGTCGATGCCGGCAGAGAGACCGGCGGTCGTGATGATCTTTCCGTTGTCGACAACGCGTTCGCGCACTACACGCGTTTTTGGCGCAACGTCCGCCAACTCGTCGATGCGGCTGGCAGTCGTTGTCGCCGTGAGTCCGTCGAGAAGGCCGGCTTTCGCGAGAATGAACGCGCCATTGCACACCGACATCACATATTTCGTATCCTTCGCGCGTTGACGGATAAACGAGAGTACCTGCTCGTTTTTCCACGCGTTGCTGACTCCCCCGCCCGGAACCAGGAGGACGTCAGACGCCGGCGCATGTGCGAGGTCGTAGTCGGGACGAATGTGCAGCCCAAAGACCGTGTTGATCGGATCGGTCGTCGCGGCAACGGTGAAGATTTGCGCGCCGGTGTGACCAAGGACTTCGATGGGCGCCGTAAAGTCGATGTCCTCTGCGTAATTGAACACGAGCACGGCGACTCGAAATCGCTTTTCCTTTTCGACCAGCGCCATGCCGCAGATCGGGCACTGGCCCGGTTTTTCGAATTCCTGGGCGTGCTCGGCCATCGGACAGACCCAGACTGTTTTCGCGCCGGCCGCGACGGCGGCTGTTGCGAAGAGAACGATCAATACCGCGATGACAACTTTTCGCATACATTCGAATGTAGGTCACCGCGTGGCGTCCGGATTGGATCAATTCAAGCTAACTTGCGGCCTCCGAGTGCGTACAAGTACTTGTGAGCGTTCTCGCACTCGGGCAGGCATTTGGGCGTGTGCCGCAGCGATGGACTGCCGATTCGATCGCTCTCAGTCCCGTCGTTCACGATCAGAAACGAGTGAACGTCGCGCATGCGCACGAGGCCGCGTTCGTCACGCTGATGCTCGATGGCGACTATACCGAGAAGGCGGCACTGCGGTCGTTTCGATTTGAACGCTTCTCCGCGATGTTCCACCCCGCGGGAATCGAGCATCAGGATTTCATCGGCGCTTCCGGTGTGCGGCTGCTGATGTTCGAATTCACTTCCGAATTGATCGAAGATATGCGAAATCGGTCGCTGCGCGATCTCTCGGGTTCACGTGCCGCCTGGGATCTGCTGGCGCTCTACCGCGACGCGCCCCATATCGAGCAGCTCGAATTCGAATCGCGCGCCCTCGAGCTGATCGGCCGCATCGCTCCCCTGGCTCGGACGACTCCGCGCGATTTGCCATCGCTCCAGCGCGCGCGCGAATATCTGCACGCCCGCTTTCGCGATCGACTGATGATCAAAGATATCGCCCGCGCTGCCGGGGTGCATCCCGTGTATCTCGGACAAGTCTTCCGTCGCCAGTTCGGCGAGACGATCGGTGCTTATGTGAACCGGCTGCGCATCCGCGCCGCTGCCGACCAGCTCAGCAGTACCGATGCTCCTCTTGCGGACGTTGCTTTCGAGTATGGCTTCTGCGACCAGAGCCATTTTCAACGCGTTTTCAAGCGCCTGTCGGGCCGCACGCCGACCGAGTTCCGCAAGAATTCTGAAGCGCTGCGGAGCGTTGCGCTTCTTTGACCCGCTGGAGGGAGCCCGGGTCCTGTGCAGCAGGCGCACCGAATCTCGTCAGATCCGGAAGGAAGCAGCGATAAGGTGCATCCCCTGCGTGACACAGTTCGGCCTGGGCTCTTTCGAGCGGGTCGTTGCACGTATACTCGACCCCGATGTCCTATCAGGCACTCGCTCGCAAATACCGGCCGCAGCGATTCAGCGACATCATCGGACAAGAGACGGTTGTTCGCACGCTTCAGAACGCGATCGAACAGAATCGCATCCACCATGCGTATCTCTTTTCCGGCGTTCGCGGCATCGGTAAAACGACCCTCGCGCGGATTCTCGCGAAGGCGCTGAACTGCGTGAAGGGGCCGGCGACGGAGCCGGACAACGAATGTACGATCTGCCGCGAGATCACCGAAGGGATCGATCTCGACGTGCGCGAAATCGACGCCGCGACGTATACCGGCGTTGATAGCATTCGCGAGCTGCGCGATATCACGCAGTTCCAGCCCGCGCGCGATCGTTTCCGCATTTTCATCATTGATGAGGCGCACATGCTGTCCGCGCCCGCATGGAACGCGCTGCTCAAATTGATCGAGGAGCCGCCGCCGCACGTCATCTTCATGTTCGCGACGACGGAGATGCAGAAAGTGCCGGCGACGATTCTGTCGCGTGTGCAGAAATTCGTTCTGCGTAAGATCACGATCGACGAGCTGGTCGGGCGTCTGCGTCAGATTTGCCAATCGGAAAAAATCGAAGCGGATGATGAAGCGCTGGAGATCGTCGCGCGGCGGGGCGAAGGGAGCGTGCGCGACGCGCTCTCGATTCTCGATCAGATCATCGCCTTCAGCGGCCGGAGCATCACCGCTGCCGATGTCGCTACGGTCCTCGGCCTCTCGGACACAAATTTTTTCGCGCACTTGCTGACGCTCGTCAGTGAAGGCGATCACGCCGGCATCATCGAAGCGCTCAACGAGGCTGCGGAGAGCGGCCGCGATTTCAAGCTCCTCTTCCGCGATCTGCTCAATTTCGTTCGAAGCATGCTTCTCTTCTCGGCCGGAGGAAAAGGTGATGTCTTCGGTTCGGACGAGATCGCGAAAAAATTCTCGTATTCCGAGCTCCTGCGGATTGCCAATCTGCTCATGCGCGACGATGACGTCGTCAATCGCGCCGAGCACCAACGCATGGCGGTGGAGATCGCTTTGCTCAAAGCGGCGACATTCCCGCGGCTGCGCGAGATCGAGAAGGCGATGAGTGTAGGTGCCGGCTCTTCAGCCGGCACACAGCCGGCCAGAGGGCCGGCTGCTACGTCAGACCTCGAAACCTTCCTCGACCGCGTCCGCAAAGCGCGTCCGGCGATCGCCGGATATCTCGGCAACGCGAAGAGTACCAAGAAGGATAACGTAATCTCGTTTATATTTAATGATACATATTCCGCCGACGCAGTCACCGACGCCCACGAAGCGTTGGAGAAGATTGCGCGCGAGGTGTACGGCGCGCCAACGTCGATCGTCGTGCAGACTGAAGCGAAGACGGCGACGAAAGAAGAGACGCCGCTGCGCGAAGATCCCATCCTCAAAGCCTTTCAGAAGCACCTCGGCGGCGAAGTGGTGGAATCGAGGAGATCGAAATGAACCCCAAACAACTGATGAAACAAGTGCAGCAGATGCAGGAGCAGATGCAGCAGCGCATGAGCGAGCTCCGCGTCGAGGGAAGTGCCGGCGGCGGAATGGTCAAAGCCACCATGAACGGCCAGAAGGAGCTGCTGGGCGTCACAATCGATAAGGAAGCGGTCGACCCGAACGATGTCGAGATGTTGCAGGACCTCGTCGTCGCAGCAGTGAATGAAGCCTCCCGAAAAGTCGATGAGGAGATGCAGGGGCAGTTAGGCGCGATGACGGGAGGCATGAAGATTCCGGGGTTGTTTTGACCGCGCCTCCACTCGCAAATCTCATCAACGAGCTCACGAAGCTGCCCGGCGTCGGCGGCAAATCGGCGTCGCGCATCGCGTATCACATTCTCAAGCGTCCGCCGGGCGAGGCAGAGGCGCTGGCGACAGCGATTCTCGATGTGAAAACGAAAGTGTTTCGCTGTTCGAACTGCAACAACATGACGGACGTCGACCCGTGCGCGATCTGCAGCGATCCGAGGCGCGATCAATCGATCATCTGTGTGGTTGAAGAAGCTTTCAACATCGCCACGATCGAGCAGACCCGCGACTTCAAAGGCGTGTTTCATGTGCTGCTGGGCGCGCTCTCGCCGCTGAAGGGCGTTGGTCCGCAGGACATCGACGTCGCCGGCCTGCTGCGACGCGTGCAGGGCGGCGAAGTGCGCGAGGTGATCATCGCTACGAATCCGAACGTGGAGGGCGAAGCAACCGCGGCGTATCTCGCGCAGCAGCTTCGCGGTTTCGGCGTCCGCATCACTCGCCTCGCGTTTGGCCTTCCTGTAGGCGGAGATCTCGAGTACGCAGATCAAGTGACGATGGCCAAGGCGCTGGAAGGACGGCGCGAAATTTAGGCTAGTATGGTGACCACAGATGGCCTCTCCCGATCTCGTGATGTACGAGGAGGAGTACCAGCAGATTCAGGACACCCTCCAGCGTCTGCAGGTCGACTCCAACGCAAAAATCGTTTTCCTGGTTGACAAAAACGGCCAGCAGATCGCCGTTCACGGCGACATGCGCGGCGTCGATGCCACTTCGCTCGCCTCGCTCACCGCGGGCAACGTCGCCGCAACCGACGGCCTGGCAAAGCTGATCGGCGAAAAGGAATTCTCGATTCTCTTCCACGAGGGCGAGCGCGACAACATCCACATCTCGCTGGTCGCTCAGCGCGTGATTCTCGTCGTCATCTTCGACGATCGCTCGTCTCTCGGATTGGTGCGGCTGCGGGTGAAGAAAGCTTCGCAGGAACTGGAGCGGACTTTCGAGCAGCTCATGAAAAAAGCGGAGGCGGATCGCGGCAATCTCGCCAACCGTTTCGACTCACCGTTCGCGGAGATCACCGACGAAGACATCGACTCCCTCTTCAGCGAATAAGAAGAGATGACATTTATCAATTACGCGGCGCGTGAGATCAATTGCAAGATTGTCTACTACGGGCCTGGACTGTGCGGCAAAACGACCAACCTGCAGTGGATCTACGACAAGACCAACCCGCAAGCCAAGGGAAAGCTGATTTCGCTGGCGACCGAGACCGATCGGACGCTCTTTTTCGACTTCCTCCCGCTCGACCTCGGTCAGGTTCGCGGTTTCAAAACGCGTTTTCACCTCTACACCGTTCCCGGCCAGGTGTTCTATGACGCCTCCCGCAAGCTGATCCTCAAGGGCGTCGACGGCGTGGTGTTCGTCGCCGACTCGCAGGAAGCGCGCATGGAAGCCAATGTCGAGTCGCTGCAGAATCTGGACAAGAATTTGAAAGAGCAGGGCTACGAATTGAAAACGATTTCGTATGTCCTGCAGTTCAACAAGCGCGATCTCCCGAGCGCCGTCTCCGCCGATAACATGTACCGCCAGCTGAACTTCAAAGGCGAGCCGACATTCGAGGCGGTTGCCGTGAACGGCACCGGTGTTTTCGATACTCTCAAAGCGGTGGCGAAGCTCGTGCTTACGGAGCTGAAGAAGAAGTAGCGCGATATGCGCCACCATGGATTGAACATCGTTGCGATCGGCGGCGGCACCGGGCTGTCTACGCTGTTGCGCGGCCTAAAGCGCTACGTCGACGCCGACGGCGCGTGGTCCATCCATCGCCTCGGCGCAATCGTCACCGTGACCGACGAAGGCGGGAGCTCCGGCGTGTTGCGCAAGGAATTTGGAATGCTGCCGCCAGGCGATGTGCGCAACTGCATCGTCGCTCTCGCAGAAGAGGAACAATTACTATCACGTATTTTCAGCTATCGTTTCGAGAGCCCCGACTCCGCGCTGTCCGGTCATTCGCTCGGCAATCTGCTGCTCACCGCACTCACCGACATCACCGGCGGCTTCGACAACGCCGTTCTCGCTGCATCGGAAGTTCTGGCGATTCGCGGCGACATTTATCCATCGACGCTGCAGGATGTGCGGCTTCGCGCCACACTCGCGGATGGATCGGAGCTCATTGGCGAAGTGGCTATCAGCGGCTCGTTCCTCGGCGATCGCCGCAAAGCGCCGCGTCCGCATGCCCGCATCGTGCACCTGGGCATCGATCCTCCCGATGCACAGCCGACCGACCGCTCGCTCGAAGCGTTGCGCGAAGCGGATCTGATCCTCATTGGCCCCGGCTCGCTGTACACATCTGTGCTTCCGAATCTGCTGATCAAGCCGATCACAGATGCGATTCGACAAGCGAAAGCGCTTCGCGTCTACGTCTGCAATGTGATGACGCAACCCGGCGAGACCGACGATTACACAGCCGAGGAGCACTTGAGCGCGATCGTTGAACATGCGGGCCTCATCGTTGATGTGATGGTGCTCAACGGACGGAAGGCCTCCGAAACGATCCTCGCCGCCTACGAAAGCCAGAAGCAGTTCCCTGTGCAATTCGATATCGCCGCGATCCGCGAGCTGGGCGTCACACCGTTTTTCGGCGACATCATCTCGGAAGGCAACTACGTACGCCACGACTCCGCGGCGCTCGCGGAGACGATCTTCCGGCTATACGACCGCTATGGCCGCACACTCGAGCGGATGCGCAAAGAGCAATGAGCGACGAGCTGCAAATCATCATCATGGCCGCCGGCCTCGGCACGCGCATGAAGTCGCGCACGGTCAAAGTGCTCCATCGCGCCGCGGGACGGCCGCTCATCGACTACGTAGTCGACCTCGCGCACGAGATCAGCGATGCAGCGCCCGTCGTGGTGGTGGGTCATCAGCGCGAAGCGGTTCAGCAGCATGTTGGCGATCGCGCGCGCTATGCCGTGCAGGAGCAGCAGCTCGGAACCGGCCACGCCGTTCAGCAAGCGATCGATCAGATCAAGGCAAAAGAGGTTCTGATCCTTTCCGGCGACGTGCCACTCACACGCGCCGAGACGCTACTGCGGTTGATCGAGGAGCACCGCCGCTCGCGAAACGCACTGACGCTGCTGACGATGAATCTCGGCGATCCCGGGCTTTACGGCCGCATCGTTCGCGATGCCAAAGGTGCTGTCGAAAGAATCGTCGAAGCGAAAGACGCGAATGAACAGCAGCGCGCAATTCGCGAAGTGAACGCCGGCATCTACATCTTCGACGGCGGGCATCTCGTCAGCAACCTGAAGAAACTGTCGACCAACAACGCGCAAGGTGAGTACTACCTGACCGATTTGATCGGCATGCTCCGCGAGGACGGAAAACGCGTCGGCGCTCTCCTCATCGAGAATCCCGTCGAGGTCCTCGGCGTCAACTCTCGATCGGAGCTGGCGACCGTCGAAGGAGAGATTCAGCGGCGCGTCGTCGAGCGCCTGATGAGCGAAGGCGTCACGTTCCGCAATCCGTCGACAGTGGTGATCGACTCCACGGTGTCAATCGGGCCGGACACAGTCGTCTATCCCTTCGTGACACTCGAAGGTACGACGCGGATCGGCACGGGCTGTGTCATCGAGCCAGGCGTGCATCTACAAAACGTCGCCGTCGGAAATGATGTGCACCTCAAAACCGGCACCGTTGCCGAGGACGCGGTGATCGAGGATGAGGCCACCGTCGGACCGTACGCGCACCTTCGCCCTGGGACAGAGCTCGCCCGGCACGTGAAGATCGGAAATTTCGTCGAAACTAAGAAGGCCACTTTTGGCGAAGGCGCGAAGGCTTCGCATCTGTCGTACATCGGCGATGCCGAAGTCGGCGCAGACGTTAACATCGGCGCCGGCACGATCACGTGCAACTACGACGGAGTCAGCAAGCACAAGACCGTGCTCGAGGATGGCGCGTTCATCGGCTCGGACACGCAACTCGTGGCACCCGTGCGCGTCGGCCGCGGCGCGTACGTCGGCGCCGGCTCGACGATCACGAAGGACGTTCCTCCCGACTCGCTGGCGTTGAGCCGAGTTCCGCAAAAGGTCGTCGAAGGGTGGGCGAAGCAACGGCGGAAAAAGAAGTAGGGCGTGGCTGCGCCGCGCCGCATCCAGGGTTCGGCACGACGCAGTCGTGCCCTACGGTGGTACGCGTCCCTTGTCTTCAGGGACTCCTTCCTCGAGCTTCATCAGGACCGCTGCGGCGCCGATGGGTGCCAGATCGACACGCATCCTGCCGAAGTCGATCACCACGTCAAAATTCTTCAGGTAA
>QHVY01000214.1:0-794 GCA_003223695.1 Acidobacteriota bacterium | reverse complement strand
GCCGAGGCCTTGCAGCGTGGCGTTGTGCATCTTCGGAGCGAATACCTGAATGGGCAACGAGCCGAGCTGGCGCTCGTTGAGGAATGTGACTTCCGAGCCGGTGTCGAGTATGAACACGTACCAGCCGCGGCGATTGATTGTTCCTCGGATCGCTGGGCGGAACTGCTCGATGAAAAGATTCTGATCGGCAACCGGCCGCCGCGCGCCTGCTGGCACGCGCGTGAACGTCACGCTGTTGCGCCGGAAATCGAGCTCGATGCGGAATTCCTTCAGCAGATGCGCCCCGAGAAGAAGATCGATTTTGAACTCTTTCTTGCCGCTGACGAGAAACTTCATCTTGTCGTCCGGCATGATCGCCACCGGCACGTTGGCGATGCTCATCTTCCCGAGGTCGAGCTGCTCGAGGATGCCGAAGTGCACAGGAATCGGCTCGCCCAGCAGGCCGGAGAAAGTTCCTTCGAAATTTCCGAGCAGATGCACCGGAAGCGAGCTCGCGAGGCTCTGGGAGATGATCGACAGCACCGCTCCGGAATCAACGATCCCCGAGACGGTTTTGCGACCGTTGATCATGACGTCGACTCGGGGGACATCGGGGCGGCCGATTCTCATCGTCAGGCGCTCGCTCGCGGGGCCGCTGAATCGATAAACGTCGACGTTTGCGAGCGACTCGAGGTACGCCATGTGCCACGATTTCACATTGATGCCATGGTCGGCCGCGAGTTTTGCCCAGTCGAGGCTGGCCTCGAAGTTGTTCGACATGTATTCGAGCTGCGAGAGGTTCCAGGCGATCGTGG
>QHVY01000409.1 GCA_003223695.1 Acidobacteriota bacterium | reverse complement strand
AGCTGCGAAACGGTCGAGTAGGCGAGTACTTTCTTGATGTCGTTCTGTCGGATGGCGATCGTCGCAGCAACGAATGCGGTCAGTGCCCCAATGATCGCCACGACCATCATTGCTCCCGGCGCGAGGCGATAGAGCACATTGGAACGGGCAACCATGTACACGCCCGCGGTGACCATCGTCGCGGCGTGGATGAGCGCAGAAACTGGCGTGGGGCCGGCCATCGCGTCGGGCAACCAGACATAGAGTGGGATCTGCGCCGACTTGCCGACTGCGCCGAGAAAAAGGAGCAGGCAGATCGCGGTGAGCAGACGCGGATCGGCGCTCAGCGCCTTCGTAGAAACTTCTGCGAAATCGGCGGTGGAGAAATTGGCGAACATCAAGAACATCGCCACCAGAAATCCGAAATCGCCGATGCGATTGACGATGAATGCCTTCTTGCCTGCGGCGGCGGCGAAGTCTTTGTCGTAGAAGAAGCCGATCAGCAGGTACGAGCAAAGCCCAACGCCCTCCCACCCGACAAACATCAACAGATAACTGCTGCCGAGGACCAGGACGAGCATCTCGGCGAGGAAAAGATTTAGATATGAGAAGTAGCGCGCGTAGCCCGACTCGTGACCCATGTAGCCGACGGAGTAGATGTGAATGAGCGTGCCGACCCACGTCACCACCATGGTCATGACCACGGAGAGGGGATCGAGCTGGAAGGCCAGATCCGCGCCGATGCCGCCGCTGCTGATCCAGTTGTAGACAATGTTGACAAACCGGCCGCCGTCCGGGTGCGCGGCGTGGTACTGGAAGACGGCGATCGTGGCGACGACCGCGGAAAGGCCTGACGAGAGCGGCCCGACGACGGAGACAAATTTTTTCCCGGCGCGTGAGCCAAAAAGGCCGTTCAGCAGGAAGCCCGCGAACGGCAGCGCCGGGATGAGCCAAAGATTGTTCAGCATCCGCGAGCGTTCGCTCTTGGCCGTGGGCCGTTGGCCGGGTTTATTTTTTCGGCGAACGGCGAACGGTCAACAGCCAACTTTTCTTCTCCCCGCTGACGCGAGGAGTGCTCGCCTCAGCTATTTCTCTTCACGAGCGCGATCCTGGTAATCATCGGCCGATGCCGGGTCGAGCTCCCATCGATGTTTATCGCGATCTCGTTCTTTTTCTCCGACCTTCAGTTCTTCGTCATCGCTGTACGTGACTCCGACCGCCCGCCCGAGATCATCCGTGTCGTTCTGTTCCGGCGTGGCAATGCTTCCGGCGACGGCTTCGTCGCCTGCCGAATCGGCTTCATCCCATCGCGCATCGATGTCGCCACCCGAAAGGATCGGGCTCGTGTCGGTATTTTCGCGAAGGCGGCCAGCGAGCTTGCGCGAGCCGGCAGACACGTCGGGTACATCCGGCTCCAGGTCGTCGTCGATTCCGTCGCGATTCCGGTCCTTTCGTTCATCTTCTTTCCAGTCAATGAGCTTCTCGGTTTTATCCATTTTCAGCTCCTATGCATGAGCTGAAAATGCGGTAATCATGCCTTCACCATCTCATCAAGTTAGCCTCATCCACATCAATGGTTTCCCGGTGATGGAACAGCGAGATGAAAATGGCCAGGCCGACTGCGGCTTCCGCGGCAGCGATGGCCATCACGAAAAACACGAAAATAAGGCCGTGGAGCTGATGGAACTGGCGCGCGTAGGCGAGAAAAGTGAGATTCACCGCGTTTACCATCAGCTCGATGGACATGAAAATCGTGATGCCGTTCTTGCGCGTCAGCACGCCGCAGACACCGATGGCGAACAGAATCGCGCTGAGAATCAGGAACCACTGGGTGGGAATCATGAGGACTGAACTCCTCGGGCGCTGAGCACGAGCGCGCCGACGATCGCCGCGAGCAGAAGGATCGATACCATCTCGAACGGGAAGATGTACGCCTCGAACAGGGTGATGCCGATCGTGCGCGCATCGGCGATGAATGGTCCAACGGGCGACTGCATGACCGCATACTTCGAGATGTAGTAGACCAGCGCGATTCCGAACGCTGCGCTGCCGGCGTATCCGAGGAATTGTTGGATCGGGCGGGTGGGCTCCTCGCGCATTTTCTGCAAGTTGAGAAGCATGATCACGAAAAGGAACAGCACCATGATGGCGCCGGCATAGATGATCACCTGCAGCGCGGCGAGAAACGGCGCTTCGAGCAGTACGTACATCACCGCGAGCGCAAACAGCGAGGCGACGAGTGACAGCGCGCTGACCACCGTGTTGCGGTGCAGGATCACCACGAACGCGAAGATCACGGCCACCGCGGCGAAAAAGAAGAAGACGGCGTACTCGATCATATCCATCTCTCCGCGATGAACCATGCCACCAGCATGATGTTTACGACGGCGAGCGGCAGAAACACCTTCCAGCCCACCCTCATAAGGATGTCGTACTTCAGCCTGGGAATCGTCCAGCGAACCCAGACGAATACGAACAGCAGGATGCTCACCTTGATCACAAAGGCGATTGCCGATAGCAAAAAGCCGCCAAACGTAGGAGGCTCGTTGTACCAGGGGATGTCCCATCCTCCCAGAAACAACGTGGTGATCACCGCGGACATCGTGG
>QHVY01000408.1 GCA_003223695.1 Acidobacteriota bacterium | reverse complement strand
TGATCTGAGCCGGACACAACCGTAGCGCCGGAAAAGACGAGGTGGTTCGGAATGTTCGTCGGCGTCGGCGGCATTGTGCAACGAAGTCCAGCAAAACATATCGTGAGAAGAATCGTCCATCGCCTCATTGGCTCATCGTTTCTCATTCTGTTCGTCGCCGCAAGCGCGTTCGGCGATCCGTTTACCGCTCCCGCGAATCTCAAACTCAAGGCCCATCCGCGCGTGATCGTGATCGAAGGCGCTCCGCGCATCGACGTGCCGTTTTCGGGCTTGATCGCGGAGGCTGCTCGCGCGTACGGAGTCGATCCGCGCTTGATCGTGGCAGTCGCGCGGCGCGAATCGCGCTTCAATCCGAACGCCGTGTCGCGCGTCGGCGCTTGTGGCCTCATGCAGCTCATGCCCGCCACCGCCCGCCTCCTCGGCATCAGCGACATCTTCGACGTGCGGCAGAACGTGTTCGGCGGAACACAATATCTGCGCATGCTGCTCGACAGCTATCACGGCGATCTCAATCTGACACTCGCTGCGTACAATGCCGGTCCCGCGGCGGTGCAGAAGTACAACGGAGTGCCGCCCTTCCGCGAGACGCGTGCGTATGTCGCGTCAATTCTCGCGGCGTTGGAGTGATTCGTCTTCCGCCCCGCCGAGCCATTTCCCGCGGTCGATGACGAACGCAGCGCCGGCTCTTAGCCGGCGCCGAGCCGACTGAGAGTCGGCTCTACGTCTTCGGTCGGCGAATACGACCCCAATAATTCCGAGCGTAGCGAGGAACCGGTGTGGACGGGTGGTACGGTATCGTGGCGCTGCTCGTGCCGCGCAGCCACACCGTTCCCTCGCTCACGCTCGGGATGACATGCTTCCGTTTACTACGACTCCCCCCACTTCAATTTGTTGCGCAGCACATCGAAGTAGTTCTTGTTCGGCGATTGCACGAGCAGAACCGGCTGATCGGACTTGCGCACGCAGACGCGATCGCGTTCGCCGATCGGCAGCCCTTCCTGGCCATCGAGCGTGAGAAAAATCTCCTGATTTTGTGTCACGATTCCGATCTCGATGTCGAGCGTGTCGGGAATGACAATCGGACGGTTCGTGAGCATGTGCGGGCAGATCGGAGTGATCACCACCGCGCCCATCGTCGGGTAAACGATCGGGCCTCCCGCTGAAAGGTTGTAAGCGGTCGATCCCGTAGGCGTGGATACGATCAGCCCGTCGGCGCGGAATGTCGACACGAAATGTCCTGACACCGTGACGCGCATCTCCACGATGCGCGCGAGCGCGCTCTTGTTGATCGTGGCGTCGTTGAGGACTCGATACGTTCGCTTCTCGCGCTGATGCCCTTCGACGATCACCTCGAAGGTCACGCGATCTTCGGCTTCGAACTTGCCGGAGAGGACGGCCTCGAGCACCGACGGGAACTCCTCCACGCGCACTTCAGTGAGAAATCCGAGCGTGCCCATGTTGACGCCGATGACCGGAACGCCCTTCGGCGCGTAACGAGCGACGGAGAGCAGCGTTCCATCGCCGCCGAACGTGATCAGCAGATCCGCGCGCTTGCCGAGGTCCGCTTTGGAGACGCAGGGACCGCGATCGTTGAGCTTGTCCGCGGTGCCGAAGTCGAGGCAGATGTCGTAGCCGCGCTTGCGCAGATCAGCCGCGACGCGCGAGGCATACTCGATCGCTGGCTCTGAAGTGACCTTCGCGGCGATGCCGACGGTTTTCACGATCTCACCACAGAGCACACAAAGATCACGGAGACGTCTCTGTGTGCTCTGTGATCTCTGTGGTGAATCAGGCTCACGGCGTCAACTGCACAGCGACCGCGCGACGGACATCGTCGGGCTCGATCGTCACTCTCTCGCCGGCGCGCTCGGGACCGACGAACAAAATGGGATGGAGGACTTTCTCGAGAATTGCCCGCAGCGCGCGGGCGCCCAGCTTCTGTTTGAGTGCCGCGTTGGCAATTTCCAGCAATGCGTCACGAGAGAAATCGAGCTGAATCTGGTCGAGCGCGCAGAGCCGCTGATACTCGGGGATCATCGCCTCGCGCGGCTGCGTCAGGATCGTGACCAGATCATCCGCCGTGAGCGCGTCGAGCTGCACGTGCACAGGCAAACGCCCGAGGAGCTCGGGGAGGAATCCGTATTTGACGAGATCCTCGGTGTTGATCTCACGCGGCGGCGGCGCTTCGTCGCCAAAGAATCCGATCGGTTTCGTGTCGCTCGTCTCTTCCATGTCGGAGAACGAGCCGGCGCAGATAAAGAGGATGTTCGAGATATCGATCTCGACATAGTCGTACTTGTTCCAGTGCGCGGTGACGTTGAGCGGAACGAAAATCTTTTCGCCTTCGAGAATCTTGAGCAGCGCCTGCTGCACGCCTTCTCCGCCGATGTCGCGCGATCCGGCGCCGGTGCGTGCGCCGCCGCTGCGACGTGCGATCTTGTCGATCTCGTCA
>QHVY01000407.1 GCA_003223695.1 Acidobacteriota bacterium | reverse complement strand
GCGACGATATGATGGCAACGTTCAATCTCTCCTCTACTTGTCCGGGGCAGCGAGACCCCGCGATTGGAGATGCAATCTGGACGGCGGTCAAGTCGCGTGATCCCGTCGGTCCGGGCTGGGGACCGCCAGATGGTCTAAGCCGATATCCGATCGTTTCGCGATTTCTTTGGAATCCTACCGTCGCCAGCGCAATCGAGATACCGGCGCTCGTGATTCACGGTCTCAAGGACAATGTCATTCCTCCGGCGAGAGGCGTGGAGATCTGGAGTAGTTCGCCGCTGCAGATCCCGGAGGTGGCATGCACGAGCGACGCGGATTGCGATGCGCCGAAGTATGCATGCCGGTCGTTTCCGTCTCCAGCCCGCTGTCGGCTGAACAATCGGATCCTCGTACAGCTCGATTGCGCGTCGCACGCGCTCGTGTGGGAAGGCTGCACAGGTGAGAACTGTGCAGCTCCGCATCGCATCGTTCAGAAGCGCGTCGTTGACTGGGTTTTTACAGGGAAGTGAGCAATGCGATCGACCCTCTTCCTTCAGTGCGTAAGTGAATACGAGCGCCGCGCTCCGGTCCGGTTGCACATGGAGGTGTCATGAATCGACGCATTGTTCGACTCGTCGGCCGGCTCGTTTCCGTCGGCTTACTCTCTCTGTCCCAAGCTTATGCGGCAAGTGGAAAGGTTGTTCGCGTTTCCGTAATCGAGCCGGTTCCGCCGCCGGACCCTACGTTCCTTACCGTCGCGCCAATCTCGCAGAGTCAAATCGACTTGGTGTGGCAGGACAACGGCAATAATGAAGACGGGACCGAAATTGAGCGGTGTACCGGTGCACGCGCGTTCTGCGACGCGAACCCGGCGAGTTTCGCAGGGATCGGTCAGGTCGTCGCGGACGTCGCCAGCTACAGTGACACCGGATTGGACGCGAACACGACGTATACGTACCGGGTGCGCGCTTTCAACAGTGCCGGCTATTCAGGCTACTCAAATACCGCCGATGCCATCACTCCCGTGCTGAACTCGCCGGCGATGCCGTCGGACCTGACGGTAGTGGGAGCCTTGCCGAGTGAAGTAGACCTCAACTGGGTCGACAATTCGGATAACGAGGACGGGTTCATAATTGAGCGCTGCTCGCCGGGTGAGTCCGGGTGTGGGGACGAGGAATGGGAATTTCACTTCATAGGCGCCGGGGTCGTCGACGCTAATACCACCACCTTCACCGACCGTGAAGTAACGCCCTCCACGATGTACGAATATCGTGTCAAGGCGTTCAACGCTTATGGGGACTCTCCATACTCGAATGTCGTCTTATTCTGGACTCCGCCTCCGCCGCCACCTCCGGCGGCTCCGTCGAACCTGTCTGTGATAGCGGTTTCCACAATACAGATCGACCTGACATGGACGGACAATTCCGATAACGAGGACGGATTCTGGATCTACCGGTGCAGCGGCAGCTCATCGATTTGCGCTCATGGCGACTTCGGGAGAATCGGTGAGGTGGGGCCGAACATGACCAGGTACGAGAATACAGGGCTCAATCCGAACACTACGTACAGCTATTTGGTGTACGCATTCAACAGCGGCGGCAGCTCGAGCTCAAATATGGCCGAAGCGACCACTTTCGGTCCGCCGAGCGCGTTTGGGTGGATCTGGCTTGGGCAGACAACTCGAACAATGAAGAGATCTTCCGCATCGAGCGATGTACCGGCTCTGGCTGCACAAATTTCGCGTTGCTCGCCAATAAGGCAGCCGGACAGACCACGCACCGGGACACCGCTGTAGCGCGTCGAACAACATATCGCTATCGCGTTCGCGCTGAAAATAGCTACGGCAGTTCGACGTGGTCGGATGTCGTCACGACGACGACTCCGTAAGGCAACGACGCGAACCGTCGCGAAGCACCACGGTTCTGCAGTCGAGAACGCCGGCCTGTCACGCCGGAGCTCGCGGGTTCGAGTCCCGTCGGCCCCGCCAAACACTCCGCGTTTTCTTTGCTATCCTCACTTCCGTGCGCAAAGAGGACGTCATCGCCTTCGCTCGCCGCGATTGGCGCGCGATCGCCGCGCTCAAGCGGCGTCGTTGGGCCGAGCAGAGACGGCACATGACCGCCGCTGAGGCTCTGGCAGTCGGCGATGCGCTGCGAGATCATCTGAGCGCTCTCCGCAGCGGCTGGCCGACCGAAGAGGATCGGCTCGAGGATCTCGCTGTTCACATCCGCGTTTCGGAAAGCCTTCGTCTTGCCAAAACGTCGCAGCGTCGTTGACCTCCTGCATGCCCTCGCCGCCGCTATGGATGAATGCGGCCTTCAGTGGTACGTGTTCGGTGCACAGGCCGCAATCATCTGGGGAAGCTCCCGCCTGAGCGCGGATGTCGACGTCACCGCCGCCATCGAACCTGAAACGCTCGCCCATTACACCGACGCGATGAGCAGCCACGGGTTCGAACCCGTCATCGACGATTCCGAATTCGTGGCACGCACGCGTGTACTCCCGTTCGTTCATCGTACGAGCGGCATGCCGCTCGATGTCGTACTCGCCGGGCCGGGACTCGAAGAGGAGTTCCTCAGGCGCGCCATCCCCGTCGATGTCGATGGCACGCTTGTGCCGGTCATCAGTCCGGAGGATCTGATCGTTACGAAAATCCTCGCCGGAAGACCGAAGGACATCGAAGACATTCGCAGTGTGATCCATCAGCGAGGAGCCTCACTCGATGAGGCCAGAATCCGAGAAGTTCTCAGTCTTCTCGAAGAAGCTCTTGGACATAGTGATCTCCTGCCAGTGTTTGAGAAAGAGTGGGACGAGCGGAGGCGGGATAGCACAGCCGCGAAAAAAGCAGGTCATCTGAGTAAGCCGAAACGAAAACCGAAGAAAAAGTGACGCCTCCGGCCTGTCACGCCGGAGGTCGCGGGTTCGAGCCCCGTGGGCCCCGCCAACCCACGACCTCCTGGCGAAAACTTCCAACTTCAGAATGGACAATTCCCTGGATCTGGCCTGTCGGTCCGGAGTTGGCTTTGTGGCGTGCCGACCGGCACCATGTACGTGATGACCGCCTCCGCCACGCTGTCGGTCTCGTTCCGCACCATGTGAACGTGGGTGTTGGTCCCTGCCTCGACTGCGCCGCTCCCGGCAGGAAATACCAGCGCTTTGCAGGTAGGATCATCACCCTCATACACAGTCAAGGTTCCCGTTCTTACGGTGAAAAACACCGGACCTGGGTGCGTGTGCCACCCGCTGTATCCGTGAGGCTGGAACGTAACGATCTGCGTCGCAACGTCGATCGGCTGCGGCGCCTCCAATCGAAGCTCCCAGTCGATCGCCTTCTCCTTCCGCTTCACATCGAATTCCGGCATCGTCGCACGTCCAACCGGGGTGAACGATATGCCTGACGGCGGCGTCGCGTTCGCCGAGAACTGTGTCGCACTAATGACCGCCAGAACAGCAACTAGCCCTACGAATGCCTTCCTCAAGAATCGCCGAATTCGGTCCATTTGTCCTCCTTATGATCGCGATACGAAATCTAAGAGCCGCATGCCGTCGAGCCAATGACGGGAAGCTCAAATCGAGGTCAAAAATGGGTGACCGGCTGGTGCTAACATCTCCTCTTCACTCCGAGACAAACGGATGCCCACCACCGCGCAACGTCTGAAGTTCGGCGACTTCGAGCTTGACGAGCGATCGGGTGAGCTGTGGAGGAACGGCGGCAGCGTACTCCTGCCGAACCAGCCTTTTCGCATTCTCGCGGTCCTGATCCGTCAACGTGGAATGCTCGTTACGCGCGACGAGCTGCGCAGCGAACTCTGGCCCGAAGATACGTTTGTCGACTTCGAGCACAGTCTCAACGCAGGCGTGAGGCGGCTTCGAGAGGCGATTGGCGACTCAGCGGCTGCTCCACGTTTTATCGAGACGATTCCTCAACGTGGATATCGGTTCATCGCCGGCGTGGAAGAGAGTTCCCCAACGCCGATACGCGGCCGGCGACGCAAATGGCCGCTCGTATCTGCAACGGTGCTCATCGCCGTGATTACGATCCTATTCGCCTTCCATGGATCGCACGAGCGACCCTCGACTTCCGACGCAGCTTCAAATGGACGCCTCGTCAGATTGACTTCGACATCAGGCCTGACCGACAATTTCGACATTTATGTACAACCTGTCGCCGGCGGCGATCCGGTACGGATCACGAACGACGCAGCCGACGAATCCGAGCCTTCCTTTGCTCCTGATGGTGCGCACATCGTCTTCTCGAGGCGCGGGGCCGGCTTGTACGTCGTCGGCGCGTTAGGCGGCGCGCCGCGCCTGATCGTCCGGACGCCGTGGGCTCGGACGCCGAGGTTCTCGCCGGACGGACGTTGGATCTCGTACTGGACCGGATTCCCAGCATCAGTGGTTGCTGGAGGCATTCCAGGCGCGCTCGGTAATCTCTTCATCGTCCCCGCTGACGGAGGATCGCCCCAGCAAATCGTCACCCATCTGGCCAGCGCGCGTTACCCGATCTGGTCGCCGAGCGGCGAGCACATCCTCTTTCTAGGAGAGGAAGACGCCACTCAAAAGAGACACGACTGGTATGTGATTCCGAGAAACGGCGGCAATGCGATCAAAACCGGCATCGTTGAGGCGCTGCGCGCGGCCGGACTTCACGCCGCATTTCCAATCCCAGGGACCTGGAGTGCGCGAAATAATACGGTGGTCTTCGCCACAAACGAGACCGACAACTCGAATGTCTGGCAGATCCGCATTTCTCCCTTCACGAATCGTGTGAGTGGGCGACCGGAGCGGCTGACATTCGGCACGGCAATTGAGCGCAATCCGATCATGACGAATTCTGGCCGCATCGCGTTCGCCAGCATCGTCGAGAACGTCGACATCTGGCGGGTTCCGCTCGACGCAAAGACCGGCGAGGCGGCCGGTGCTCTCGAACGCGTGACTGATGATGCAGCGAACAACCGGCTACGCAGTGTCAGTTCGGACGGCAGAACATTGTTCTTCATCTCGTCGCGAACGAACCGCGACGAAGTCTGGGTGAAGGATCTCCAAACCGGTCGGGAACGTCAGTTGACGCACTCGGGAGTTGAGGAGGCATCAGCCAGCCCGGATGGATCAAAGGTGGCGTTCTCCAGGAACGATTCGGGGAAGCCTTCCATCGAGATTGTCGGCGCGGTCGATGGCTTGCCAACGAAGCTCTGTGACCAGTGCGATCGCCCGGCGGGCTGGTCGCGCGATGGGAAACGCCTGCTTTACGCCGCGAGTGTTCCGTTTCGGCGGCTGCTCCAGTACGACTTCACGTCCAATCGACCAACAGAGTTGGTGACGCATCCAACGTGGAATCTGGAGAGGCCTCGCTTCTCGCCGGATGGCCGATGGGTGACATTCCACACCGCGAACTCACCGAATGTGCGGCAAATCTACAGTGCTCCGGTTCGGAACGATGGACCCGTTTCTCAACAATCGTGGGTACCGATGGTGACGGACCACGGCTGCCATCCGAGTTGGTCGCAAGACGGTGCGCGGCTCTATTACTTCTCGTTCCGGGACGGCGCCTTTTGCCCGTGGCTTCAAAGAGTCGATTCGGCCACCAAGCATCCGATCGGGCCGCCCCATGCTGTGCTGCACTTCCATCATCCGCGCCTGCGAGCGGCCTCGGGGGCCGCGGCATTCAATGACGTGCAGGCTGGCTACCTGTACATGACCCTCACGGAATCAACCGGCAACGGCCAGAGAGTCGCGCGCGACGATTTGAGACGGCGTAGGCGTGCCCGAACGGCGAACTCAACCCTACCGCGCCGTCACCTAAGTTCCATGAATACGTGTGGGCCGAGCACGAAAAATCGTAGCCAAAGGATGCCGCGCTAAACGAAAGGATTTCGCCCGTTCTGCAAAACCCGCCATTTTGCGTACAACCGCTCGCGGTTCCCCAATAGGAGATGAACACATTCGCGCCGGGCATCATCGTCCGGCACGTTTGCGCAAACGAAGCCGAGGCGCTCAGTCCTGCGAGGCCAACGAGAGAATAAGGACGCGGAGCGAACGAGTGACGGTCAGATTGATACGAACAATATGCGTTTCTCTTCCAGGTGCCGCCACTTCTCGGTTGATTTCCACGGCCCAGCCGCGCTACATTTCCACCCGGCGCTGATCCGCGCCCAACCTCAGCGGCTCTTCCCCAGCAGGAGCCCTAGCGACGGCCGTTGCTGCTGGGGAGCTTCGCTCGCGACGTGAACGAAGGAGATCGTGATGCCGAAACAAAAAGACCTCAAAAGAATCGTTCGTACCCGGATGCAGAAGACGGGCGAGTCTTACACCGCCGCCCGCCTCCATATCATCAAAAAGAAAGAAGCCGACTACGCGGAGCTCGCCGGAATGAGTGACGCGGCAGTCCAGAAGGCGACCGGCCGATCGTGGCGCGCGTGGGTGAAGCTGCTCGACGACGCCGGCGCAACATCCAGGCCTCATCGCGACATCGTCCATTCCGTTTCATCGCTCGGCGTTCCTGACTGGTGGAGTCAGATGGTGACCGTCGGCTACGAGCGCATTCGCGGTCTTCGCGAGCGCGGGCAGCGCCGCGGCGGTTTGTACGAGGCGAGCAAGAGCCGCACGTTCGGCGTTCCCGTTAAGAAACTCTTCGATGCCTTCAAGAAATCGCTTCCATCGAACGCCGACGTGAAGAGTACGACGCCGAACAAGCGGATGCGCATTCGTTGGGATGACGACACCACAGTCGAGGTCATGTTCCTGTCGAAGGCCGCCGATAAGAGTGCCGTCGCGGTGACTCATCAGAAACTGCCCGACAAATCGTCGGCGGAGAAGATGAAAGTGTGGTGGGGCGAACGGCTCGAGGCACTGGCCGACGTTCTCGGCTGAGCCGCTGACGCTTTTGGTGGGTGGAACGATCTCGTTGAAGCGGAGCGCCGCTCGGCATATAGTCGCGACGCTTCGAATAGGGGGAACCATGCGTCGACTGCACATTGCGCTTTTCGTGTGGCTGTTTGCGACCGCGGCGGCGGTTGCTCAGAACAGCCGATCCGCGGTGTCGATTAACGGTAGTGATCTCAACACCTGCACGCTCGTCGCTCCATGCCGAACGTTCAGCGTCGCCCTGTCGCATACGAATCCCGGAGGAGAAGCGATTGCGCTCGATTCGGCCGGATACGGCCAGTTCACTGCCAATCAGGCGGTCACCGTCAGTGGGGCTCCGGGCGTTCACGCAGCGCTCATGGGTACAAGCGGCAATGGGGTCACAGTGGTTGCCGCTCCAAGCGATGCGGTGGTCCTTCGAAATCTCGTGATCCTCGCCGGTTCCGGTGCCGTCAACGGAATTGAAGTCGCCAGCGCAGGGTCAGTTCACGTGATCAACTGCCTGATTCGTGGCTTCTCGAGCCATGCTGCCGTTTCCGTTGACGGATTTGGTGCGGAAACCCTCATCGATCATCTCGTTGCGGAAGACAATGCTACGGGAGTGACGATCAATACAAGCGCGCTCGTTCGCGTTCGCATCACCAATTCGGAGCTCGATGACAACAGTGCGGCTGGGGTCGACGCACAGAACGACGTTCGGGCTGTCGTTTCCGATACGTCGCTCAGTGGTAATGGCATTGGAGTAAGGGTGCAATCCACTTTGGCGACCACGGCCGACGTGACGCTTGACCAC
The DNA here is from genome assembly GCA_003223695.1 of Acidobacteriota bacterium. Lineage (GTDB taxonomy): Bacteria > Acidobacteriota > Thermoanaerobaculia > Gp7-AA8 > Gp7-AA8 > Gp7-AA10. The sequence continues at coordinate 1,951 of QHVY01000407.1, read as the reverse complement.
TGCATCATTTCGGGTAACGGCATCGGCATCTTTGCCTCGAATCCCGACATCAATCTACGGGCTGTAGTACGCCTGTATGGCAACGTCATTTCGTACAACATCGGCGCCGGAATCTCATTGTCAGCGGCGACAGCGTACACGTACGGCAACAATGCGCTGAGCGCAAACAACCCGGATGGCGGGCCGCTCATCCCATTGGCACAGCAGTAAAGTCAGACGCGCGACCGCAGCGCCGCAGCTCCGATTGCCACAAACGCGGCGATCAGCAGCAGCAATATCTTGCCTGAAAACAGCGGGATCGCTTCAGGTCCCAGCGACACGAATCCGACGAATCTCGTCGTTTGCGTGTCGGGATTCGTCACGGTTATGGTGACCGGGCCTGCTGGCACGAGCGGCACAATCGCAAGCAGCGTTGCGGAGTCGACGAATGTCACTGCCGAGGCGGCGGCAGTGCCAAACAGCACAGCTGCTCCGTTCTGAAATCCGCTGCCAGTGATCGTCACCTGCGTACCTGGGGCGCTCGAGGATGGCTGCATGCCAGTGATGATCGGCGGCGGAGCGAATGTAAATGCATTCGTAAGTGTCGACGTGCCGCCGGGACAGACCACGGCGACGGATACGACTCCGGCCGGGTGCGCCGGTGTGGTGGCGGTCATGGTCGTCGCATTCTGAACGTTGTTCGCTGTCGCCGGAGTGCCACCGAATGTCGCGCTGCAGCCGGCGCTGAAGTTGCTGCCGCTTAATGTGACGTTGGTTCCTCCCGCAGTGGGACCCGCTGTCGGATTGATGCTCGTGAGCGTCGGCGCCGCGGACGTGACGCGCACAACGCCGTTCATCGCGGTCCCGCCCGGGAAGCTGTGCAGCGAGCAGTAATACGGCCAATTGCCGGCATTCGTAAAGGTGTGCGAGAAGGTTCCCGACGATTTCAGCCCAGAGTTCCAAACCTCAGCGCCCGTCGTGGTGTTGCTGGTCGACGTGTGCAGCGCGCCTGCCCAAGTCCAGCGCACCGTGTCGCCCACATTGATATTCACGCTGCTCGGCGTAAAGCTCAGACCGGGACCGACGGTCACGTCGACTGTCGCCGCCTGCGCGACAATCGATATAACGATCAGGAGTCCGGCAACGACAGCGTGTTTCATGTGCGGGAATTCTACGCACTTTCGCTACAATCCCGCTCCCCGATGCCGCAGAAGTTTTACATCACCACAGCCATCCATTACGTCAACGACGTCCCGCACATTGGACACATGTACGAGAACATCGTGGCCGATGTGATCGCGCGGCATCGCCGGCGCATGGGCGACGATGTCTTATTTCTCACCGGAACGGACGAACACGGACAGCGCATCGAGCGGTCGGCGGCCAAACAGGGAATTCTCCCGATCGAGCTCGCCGACCGCGTGGTCGCCGATCATCACCGTCTGTGGAAGAAGCTGAGCATCAGCTACGACGATTTCATTCGCACGACCCGAATTTTCCGGGTGGTACTGTCCGAACGACGAAACGTATTTCACCGAGAAAGAAGTCACCGACGCGCGTTGCCCGAACGGTCACCCGCTCGAGCGCGCACGCGAGCAGAACTACTTTTTTTCGCCTGTCGCGATACCAGCGCCCGCTGCTCGATTTTTACAAAGCGCATCCGAATTTCGTCCTGCCGCAGACTCGATTCAATGAGGTCATTGCCTTCGTCGAAGGCGGCCTGAAGGATCTCTCAGTCTCACGCACCTCGATTCAGTGGGGCATTCAGTGGCCGGGCAATCAGGACCACATCATTTATGTATGGCTCGACGCGCTGACGAACTACATCTCCGCGCTCGGCTTCGGTTCCAGCGAGCACGAAAGATTCGATCGCTACTGGCCCGCGGACCTGCATCTCATCGGCAAGGACATCATCCGCTTCCATGCCGTCTACTGGCCCGCGTTTCTGATCTCCGCCGGCGTTGATCCGCCG
>QHVY01000213.1:2313-13006 GCA_003223695.1 Acidobacteriota bacterium | reverse complement strand
TGGTGGTCGATGACATCGTGCGGCGCATCGCGCCGTTCGCAAACGTCGAAGTCGAAGCGATCCGCATTCTCGAGCTGCCCGGCATCGCGCACCTGGCGACGCCGATTCGCTTCGAGGAAATCGGATTCGAGCGCATGTCCTTCGCCGAAATCATTCGCCGCCTCCACCCCACCGCCGCCCTCGGCGTTTGGCCGAGGAGCGAGGCGGGGGAGAGGTGGTTGCGGGAAGCCGATCGAGGCGTGAAACGGCGAACATTCGGTGCGCCGTTCGGCCTGGAGACCCCTCACCCCATCTCTCTCCCCGCGAGCGGGGAGAGGGTGCAGGGTGAGGGGCGCGCCCTCGCGCTCGTGGCAATCCGCAACGTGCAGTGGCAGGGCGAATCGCTGCGGGTCGGGTCGGGCGCCGGTGTGCTCCCGGAGAGCATTCTCGAGCGCGAATTCGATGAGCTGCGCGAAAAACGCGAACAGGTCAAGGCGCTGTTAGGCCTCGGCGACGTGGGACGCGCTCTCAGCGCGTCCGGACCGGCTGAGAGCCGGTCCCACGTGTCATGACGAATCTCGGCGCCGCTCGGCAGGTGATCGAGCGTGTGCGCGGAGCCGGCGTTCGCGATTTCTGCGTCTGCGGCGGATCGCGCAACGCTCCGCTGATCGCAGTCGTGACCGGCAACGTCTACACATTTGTTGATGAACGCGCAGCGGCGTTTTTCGCACTCGGGCGGATCAAACGCGATGACAGGCCGGTCGCTGTGGTGACGACCTCCGGCACTGCGGCCGCGGAGCTGCTGCCGGCGACGATCGAGGCGTACTACTCCGGCGCGCCTCTGATTCTGATCACCGCCGACCGCCCGGCGAGATTTCGCGGGACTGGCGCGCCGCAGGCGATCGAGCAGGTTGGCATCTTCGGCGTTTACGCGGAGACAGATGTCGACCGCTGGAAGCGCCGCTCGCCGCTGCACATCAATATTGAATTCGATGAGCCGCTGATCGATGAGTGAAACCGTTCGCTGTTCGCCGTTGACCGTTGGCCGCGCAGATGCCTTCTACGGCCAACAGCGAACGGCCAACGGCCAACTATGAGTGAACTCATTCTCATCGGCGGTCTCGCTCCGCGCCATCGCGATCGCATTCGCGACTTCTGCCTGCGATCGAACCGGCCGGTGTACGCCGAGCCGCTCTCCGGACTTCGCGAGGATGTGCAGCTCGATCACCTCCTCGTGCGCAACGAGCGCATGCTTGCGCGCGGCGGCTTCGAGTCGGTCATTCGAATCGGACGTGTGCCGACGCTTCGCTTCTGGCGCGATCTCGATTCGTTACCAATTAATGTGACACATTATAGCGACCTGCCATTTCCCGGCCTAACGCGCGGCGACGTGCATCCGATCGAAGAACTCACTGCACGGCCGGCTGAAGCCGGCCGCTACACAGATTTCTTCGAATGCGATCGGAAGAAAACGGCGGAGCTGCAGCGAATTCTGGATCAGGAGCCGGCATCGGAGCTGGCAATGGTTCGTGCGCTATCGTTGCAAATCCCTCCCAGCGCCCGCATTTACCTCGGAAACAGCCTGCCGATTCGCGAATGGGACCTGGTGGCTACGCGCGAGCAAAAGGACTTCACGATCGAGGCGAATCGCGGCGCAAACGGCATCGACGGTCAGCTCTCCACGTTTTTCGGATGGTGCCGCGGCGCGAACAACTGGTGCATCGTCGGCGACCTTACCGCGATCTACGACATGAACGCGCCGTGGATCGTGCCGCAGCTCGAGCCCGAGGTTCGATTTCAACTCGTGATCATCAATAACGAGGGAGGGAAAATTTTTCGGCGCCTGCCGCTGCGTCGACTCGAGCTGATTGAAAACGCGCACAACCTTCACTTCGATTCGTGGGCGAAGATGTGGAGCATCGAAGTCACCGAGCTGATTCCCGATCCCGAAGCGACTCGCCGCGTTTGGCAGAGGTACGACGAACTGTGGGCGTGATCTGGTGCCTCCATGGATTCCTCGGTCGCGGTGCCGATTGGGATTTTTTGCGCGATGCCGGATTCGACATTCGCGCGCCGAGCCTGTTTGCCGGCGATTCGCTCGACTCTGTTAGGCCAAGTCAAGAGGACATCCTCCTCGGCTACTCGATGGGAGCGCGGTTGGCGTTGCACCTGATGCAGACACATTCTGTTGCGAAGGCAGTACTCGTGTCTGCTGGTGTCGCGCCGCCGGAGCCGGGACGGCAGGAGCTCGATGAAACGTGGGCCCAACGATTCGAATCGGAGAAGTGGGATTCCGTCGTCGAAGCATGGAACTCGCAGGCGGTGTTCGGCGGCCGGAAGAATCCGCTGACGCGAAACGAATCGGATTACGATCGAAAAAAACTTGCTGCTGCGCTGCGGGATTGGGGGCCAGCCGTTTTGCATCTGAATCTGCGCGCTATTTCCATTCCGACGCTTTGGGTCGCCGGCGAGCATGACGCCAAGTACCGCGAGGCCGCTCGACGCGCGGCTGAGCAATTGAAAGCGGAACTTTTCGTCTGTCCAGATGCCGGGCATCGTGTGCCGTGGGAGCAGCCGGAGCGGTTCATCGCGCGTCTGCGAGATTTTTTGTGATCACCACAGAGATCACAGAGGCCCCTCTGTGTCCTCTGTGGCTCTGTGGTGAAGAATCTTTTCCACAGCGCGAATATCCGGTTCAATTTCGATGATGTCACCCTTGGCGATCGCGTCAGGATCTTTGAGCAGATGGCCGGTGAGCACGCAGACGATGCGGTCGGAATCGCGCATGACTCCTGCCGCCCGAAGTTTGCGCACGCCGGCGAGCGTGGTCGCTGACGCCGGCTCACAGCCGATGCCCATGCGATCGATGTCGCGTTTGGCGATCATCAACTCATCATCCGTGACTTCTTCGACGACTCCGTTCGTGGCGCGAATCGAAGCGACCGCTTTGTCGTAACTGACCGGATCGCCGATGCGAATCGCGGAGGCGACCGTCTCGGCGGCGACGCGATGCCGCTGCGCGAAGTTCTCGCGAAAGCTGCGGTAGAACGGATTGGCGCCGGCCGCTTGAATCGCTGCGAGCCGTGGCATCTTCGAAATCCATCCGGCGTCGCGCGCCTCGACGAGCGCTTTACCGAACGCGCTGGTGTTGCCGAGGTTTCCGGCGGGGACGACGATCCAGTCGGGAGGGTTCCATTCCAGATCCTGAAGCAGCTCCCACACGATCGTCTTCTGCCCTTCGATGCGAAACGGATTGATCGAATTCACAAGGTAGATGCCGAGTTTTTGCGACGCTTCGAGAACGAGTCGCATCGCGGCATCGAAGTCCCCGCGCACCTGCAAGCAGAGCGCGCCGTACGCGAGCGTCTGCGCGAGTTTTCCGGTGGCCACTTTTCCCGACGGGATGAAGACAATCGCCCGGAGCCCGGCCTGCGCGGCGTAGGCGGCGGCCGACGCGCTGGTGTTGCCGGTCGAGGCGCAGGCGACGGCGCGTGCCCCTTCGCGGACGGCCTGCGTGATGGCGACGGTCATCCCGCGATCTTTGAATGATCCCGTCGGGTTCTCGCCTTCGTGCTTGAAAAAGATTCCGTCGCGTTCGTACATCCGCGTCGCGCCTTCGGGATGAGTGATGATCTGCGATTCGTTCACGTCGAGCACCGCTTCTCGAAATCGCCACACGCCGCTTAGATCGATGAGCTTGCGACTCACGCGGCGCTGGTCAAATAAATCGGTGGTCATACGGGATGCGCTCCTTTGCGCGCGATCGGAGATTCACGCACCTCGCACGGCACATCGCCCATCGCGCGGCGCATCGCATCTGCACAATACCTGGACGTCGAGGTATCGACGATGGCGAAGATCGTTGGCCCTGATCCACTGATCGAGCAGCCGAACGCCCCCGCGTCGAGCGCGGCGCGTTTCACTTCGGCGAAGTGCGGGATCATCGATGCGCGCCGCGGCTCCGCGTACAAGTCGTCGAGCGCGCGCCGCGCCAGCGCGCCATCGCCGGTCATGAATGCGACGATCAGCGCCGACGCGTTCGCCATCTGCTGCACCCAGGATTCGCGCTCCCACTTGTCCGGCAGAATCGCGCGCGCTTTTTTCGTCTCGATCCGCACGCGTGGCGTAATCAGGGCCAGTGACCACTTCTCGGGGACCGGCAGCGGCACCACATCGATGGGGTCGATACTGCGCGACAGAACCAGACCGCCAAGCGTGATCGGTGCGATGTTGTCGAGATGGCGGCCCGAGACGGCAATCTCGCCTTCGAGCGCAGCGAGCATGATCTCGTTTGGCCTGGCGTCAATGCTGGACGCGAGCGCCGCCGCGTACGCGCCTGCGACGCTGCTCGATGCGCTGCCGCCGAGTCCCGCGGAAACGGGCAGGCCTTTCTCGATTGTGACGTAGAGCCGACTCTCAGTCGGCTCGAGCCGGCTAAGAGCCGGCTCTACGCGCCGCAGCATGGCTGCTGCGGCGATTGCGGCGGCGTTCTTCGCCGGATCCGTCGGCACATGCTCAGCGTCGATTCCGCGAACGATGACTGGACCCGATTTTCCCAGCTCGACCGTCACGCGATCGCCGATTCCGTCGATCGCGAGGCCGAGGATGTCGAAGCCGGGACCGACGTTGCCGATCGATCCGGGCGCGAAGACCGTCGCCCGTTTCATCGCCGGCGCTCCTGAATCGTGATCGCCAGAATGTCGTTGAGCACGCCCGCCGCGGTGACGTCCGCACCGGCGCCAGGTCCGGTGACGACGAGCGGATTCGTTTTGTAGCGCTTCGAGTAGATCGCCACCTGATTGGCGGTCCCGCGCAGTCCGGCCTCGGGCGAATTTTCGGAGACAGCTTCGAGCGCGACGCGAATGCCGGCCCGATTGATCGTCGCGACGTAGCGAAGCACGCTGCCCTCCCGGCGAGCGCGTTCCACCCGCTGCGCGAACTCAGCATCCAGCGTCTTGCTGGCTGTCTCAGTGGCCATCGGCTGAAGATCGATGTCGCCCAACTCGAGGCGAAACCCGAGCGTTCGGGCGAGGATCAATGCTTTGCGCGCGACATCGAGTCCGGATAAGTCGTCGAGCGGATCGGGTTCGGTGTATCCGCGCTTCTGCGCTTCGGCTACGGCGTCGGAGAAAGGGCGGCTCTCTTCGAGTGCAGTGGTGATGAATCCGAGGGTTCCAGAGAAGCAGCCGACGATGCTGTCGATGCGATCGCCCGCTTCCTGAAGCTTGGCGATCGTGTCGAGCACCGGCAGCCCCGCGCCGGCGGTCGCTTCGTATCGAATGGCCAAGCCGCGCTCGCGCGCTGTTTGAAACAGCCGGTCGTATTCGATTTGCGGAACCGCGAGCGGTTTCTTGTTTGCCAGAACGATGTGAAATCCGCGCTCCAGCGCCTCCTGAAGCAGCGGTGCGGTTTCTTCGGAAGTGAGATCGACGAGAATCGGCCGGTGCGATGGGAGCAGCCAAAGCTCCTTGCGCATCATCGCCTGCACCTGATGAAGAGTCAGAGGCGAGCTGCGATCGAACAGCCGTCCGCCGGACGCTTTGTGATCCGCGAGCCGCTGCAGCGCGCTCGCCGAAAAGCCATTCTCTTCGATTTTGATGCCGCTGCGGTCGGCGATGGCGATCACTTTCAGATCGGCGCCGGCATTCGATCGAAGCGGCTTCTCCTGCGCGATCAGTTGCCGCACCAGCGCGCGGCCGATCTGGCCGAAGCCGAGGAGCGTGAGCTTCGATTCGCGTCCGGAGACGTCGGCGAGCGGATGAATCTTGTCGAGCTGAAACTCGTTGTGCAGCGCGATCTGCGCGCGAGTGGCGTCCTTCTCCGCAATCGCGATCGTGATGTTCAATTCCGAAGATCCCTGCGCGATCGCCACGACGTTGACGCTCTGTCCGCTCAACGCGGAAAACGTGCGCGCGGCAATTCCGTGGCGGCCGCGCATACCGAGTCCGAGGACGGCGATCAGCGCGGTCTTTTTTTCGGCGTGAATGCGGTCGATCAATTTCAGACGCCGCTCCGACTCGAACGCAGTCTGCAGCGCGCTGACCGCGTGACTCGCTTCGCTCTCCGGCACGACAAAACAGATGCTCGATTCGCTCGACGCCTGGCTGATCATCGAGACCGAGAGTCCCGCCTGTGCGAGCGAGGTGAACGCCCGGCCGGCGACGCCGGGAACGCCGATCATTCCTTTTCCTTCGATGGCCACGAGCGCCTGATGGTGCACTGCGGCGAGCGCTTTCACCGGATACGCACCCGGCTTCACGTCGGCGGCGATGCGCGTCCCACGCGACTGCGGCTGAAACGTATTGCGAACGAAGAGCGGGATGCCGCGATCGACGAGCGGGATCATCGTGCGCGGATGCAGAACTTTCGCGCCATAGAACGCGAGCTCCGCCGCCTCGCGGTAGTGCACTTCATCCAGTACACGTGCGTTCGGCACGCTCTTCGGATCGGCGGTCATGAGGCCGTCGACTTCTTTGAACAGCGTGACCGATTGCGCGCCGAGGCTGCGAGCGAGAATTGCGGCGGAGAAGTCAGAGCCGCCGCGGCCCAGAGTGACGACTTCCGCGTCGGGACCGCTGGCGATGTAGCCGGGAACGACGATTGGCTCAGAGATTTTCGCGGCGGCGCGGTCGCACTTTTTAAAGTCCGGCCATACGCTCCCCAGTCGCCGCTCGGTGAAGATGAGCTCCGTGGCATCAATGTACTTCGCTCCAATATATTCGGCGAAGATGCGCGCCATGAGCCGCTCACCGCGCGCCACGAGGGCGTCGCCTGCGCGTGTGGTCAGCTCGTGAAGCACGGAGATGCTCTGGCACATCGAGAGCAGCTCGTTCGTGGCGTTCTCGATTTCCTGCAGCAGCAGTCGCTTTTTGCGAATCAACGCATCGACGACTTCTCGATGCTTCGACGCGAACTGCTGCGCGTCACGCTCATACGCCGAGCGCTGACCGCCAAGCGCAGCGCGCGCCGATTCGAGCAGCAGATCGGTAACGCCCTGCATCGCAGAGACGACCACCACGACGCGATTTTGAGCGGCCCGCACATGCTCGCCGGCAATGCGAACTGCGTCTGCGTTTCCCACCGCCGCCCCCCCGAATTTGTAGACCTCGACCGGACCGAGCACGGCAGGAGCATACAATCTCGCGGCATGTGGACCACGCTTCATGAATTCAGCGACATCAAATATGAACGAACGAAAGACGGCATCGCAAAGATCACCATTAACCGGCCGGAGGTGCGCAACGCGTTTCGGCCGCTGACCGTCAACGAGCTGAAACAGGCGTTCGAGATGGCCCGCGACGACGCGGAGATCGGCGTCGTGATCCTGACCGGCGAAGGCAACCAGGCCTTCTGCTCGGGCGGCGATCAACGCGTCCGCGGCAAAGCGGGATATGTCGATTCGAAGGGCGTTCCGCGGCTGAACATTCTCGATGTGCAGAAGCAGATTCGCAGTCTGCCGAAGCCCGTCGTGGCGATGGTCGCCGGCTATGCGATCGGCGGCGGCCACGTGCTGCACGTCGTCTGCGATTTGACGATCGCCGCGGATAACGCAAAGTTTGGTCAGACCGGGCCGAAAGTCGGCTCGTTCGACGGTGGGCTCGGGAGCGCCTATCTCGCGCGCATCGTCGGTCAAAAAAAGGCGCGCGAGATCTGGTTCCTCTGCCGGCAGTACGACGCGATGCAGGCACTCGAGATGGGCCTCGTGAATACTGTCGTGCCGCTCGCGCAGCTCGAGGCGGAGACGCTGAAATGGTGTCGCGAGATGCTGCAGCTCTCGCCGATGGCACTCCGCTGTCTGAAAAGAGCGATGAATGCCGATTGCGACGGAGAGATCGGCCTGCTCGACTTCGCCGGCGACGCGACGCTCCTCTTTTATATGTCCGAAGAAGCGCAGGAGGGACGGAACGCCTACGTGGAGAAGCGCAAGCCGGATTTCAAGAAGTTTCCGCGGTTTCCGTGAGTAGCGCCGGCTCCCAGCCGGCCGGTGCGCGGGCTGACAGCCCGCCAGCCGGCAAGTTGCCGGCGGACCGGCCGCCAGGATGGCGGCGCTACGCGTCGGTCTGGATTCTCGCGGCGCGACCGAAGACGCTTTCCGCGTCCGTAGTTCCCGTGATTGTCGGCACGACGCTCGCCCATCGCATTGACTGGATGATTTTCCTGTACGCGCTCTTTGGCGCGGTGTTCATACAAATCGGCACGAATCTGGTCAATGACGCGCTCGATTTCAAACGCGGCGCCGACACCGCCGAGCGCCTCGGCCCCGTTCGCGTCACGCAGGCCGGACTGCTCAGCGCCGCCGCAGTGATGCGTGGCGCCTGGCTCTGCTTTGTCATCGCCGCGCTTTGCGGAATTCCACTGATCATTCGCGGCGGCTGGCCGATCGTGATCATCGGCATTACATCGATTCTAGCTGCTTACGCGTATACGGGCGGCCCTTATCCGCTCGGCTACCACGGACTCGGCGAAATTTTCGTGCTGATTTTTTTCGGAGTGATCGCTGTCGGCGGCTCGTATTACGTGCAAACGCTCGCATTCGATTGGCGTGCGCTCATCGCCGGCGTCGCAGTTGGACTGCTCGCGGTCGCGCTGCTGGCGATCAACAATCTGCGCGATGTCGGCAGTGACCGTGCCAGTCACAAGAAGACGTTGATCGTTCGCTTCGGTGAAACGTTCGGACGATTTGAGATCGCCACGTGCGCCCTGACGCCATTTCCCGCGATCGCATTCATCACCTGGCTGCCGCTGTTTGCGCTTCCGCTCGGGGTGGTACTTGTGCGATGTGCATGGCGCTCGAAAGGCGCGGAGTTGAATCGTTGTCTGGCGATGGCAGGCGCGCTGCAGTGGGCGTTTGGGATTCTCTTCGTAATCGGAAGCTTGATCTGATGTGGTTCTGGGAGTATTCGCTGAGTCCCACGCGCCGCGGCGCGCTGGTTCGCGTCGGCAATGGCTTCGCCGACGTACATCCCTGGCCCGAACTCGGCGATGCGCCGCTCGAGAGGCAACTGACAATGCTCGCGCGCGGCGAGACAACCGCGCTGACGCGACGCTCGCTCGAGCTCGCACGAATCGACGGCGACGCACGCACGCGCAGCGTTTCACTGTTTGCGGGACTGACGATTCCGCTGAGCCACTGGCCGGGTGCCGATCCGCCGCCTGAATTCGATACGGTGAAATTGAAGAGCATCGATCACATTCCCGATCGCGTGCGGCTGCGCATCGATTTCAATGGGCGGCTTCGTCCCGAAGAATTCTTGATGATTGCCGAGGGGCTGCCGCGAGAGCGCGTAGATTTTGTCGAGGATCCCTGCCCTTACGACGGGGCCACGTGGAGCGCGCTTCGTGAGCAGACCGGATTGCCACTGGCACTCGATCGATTCACGGCGGAGGAGGGTGTTGACGTTTTGATCGTGAAGCCGGCAATACAGGATATTCCGGAGACCATGAAGCCGATTGTGATCACATCATATATGGATCATCCGCTGGGTCAGTTCGGCGCCGCGTACTTTGCTGCGTTACATCCGGCGCCTCGTTGTGGTCTATTCACGCACGTGCTGTACGAGAAAAACGAATTCAGTGAACGCATCGTGAGCGACGGCGCCCGACTTCTAGCGCCTGAGGGAACAGGCATCGGCTTCGACGATCTGCTGGAGCACCTGCCGTGGAAGAGGCTGGCGTGATCGACTGGACGAGCGAACGCACCTACGTCCTATTGAATCCGCGTTTGCCATCGGATGAACGCGACAAATTGGAGCGCATGGCGCGAGTTGGGCGGCTGCGCTCTCACATCATCGTCGCCACGTCGGGCAGCGGCGGCGCGCTCAAACTCGTCGCATTATCAAAGGACGCGGTGCTCGCATCGGCGGCGGCAGTCAATGAACGGCTCGAGACGACTGCTGCCGACGTGTGGTGCTGCGTTCTTCCCACGTTTCACGTCGGTGGACTCGGCATCTACGCACGTGCCCATCTTGCCGGATCGCGCGTCGTTCCGTTGCCGTGGGCGCCACGAGCGCTGCTCGACTCCGATGCGACGTTGGCTTCAGTCGTCCCGGCGCAGGTACACGATCTATTGCAATCAGGGATCAAACCGCCTGCGCGCCTGCGCGCGATTCTCGTTGGAGGCGGCGCGTTTCAGCCGGATCTCGAGGCAAGTGCGCGCGCAGCGGGCTGGCCCGTTCTTGCCAGCTATGGCATGAGCGAATGCGCGTCTACAGTGTCCATTCGCGATGTGCTGCTTTCTCATCTCGACGCGCGCGCAGACCAGGATGGCCGTCTGGCATTTCGTGGCGCATCGCTCTTTACCGGTTACATCACCGACGATGGATTCAACGATCCGAAGATCGATGGATGGTTCCTTTCCGATGATGTCGGCGAAGTCGATGGCCGCGTTCTGCGGCTGCAGGGGCGTCGCGGAGACTTCATCAAGATCGGCGGGGAGTCGGTCGACCTGGCGCGACTCGATCGCGTTCTCGACGATGTGCGCAGGGGCATTGATGCCGCGCTCATCGCAATGCCTGATGAGCGGCTGGGGCACGTCATCCATCTCGCGACGACGGCAGACGCAGAAACGATTGTTGAGCAATTCAATGAGCGTGTGCTGCCGTACGAACGGATTCGCGCCGCCCACCCCGTCCGCTCGATCCCCCGCTCAAGCCTCGGCAAGCTGCTGCGCGCCGACCTGCTGCGTCGCGTAATGCCGGAGCGCCGCGACGATCGC
>QHVY01000213.1:0-2280 GCA_003223695.1 Acidobacteriota bacterium | reverse complement strand
CATCGGCGAACCACCAGGGAAACTCGTGCGCCCATATCGTGTAAGTGGCGAAGAGAAATATCGAGAGCGCGATGTTGAGCGTATATGCGATCTTGCGTGGCAGCGCGAAGAGAAAAAATGGAAGCGGCCAAACGAGATATTGAACGCCAAAGGCTGGCGAGAAGAAATTCATCGTCAATAGCGCGATTCCGATCATTGCAGGCAGCGGAGCGCGATGGCGACAAAAGAAAATGAAAAGGGCTACGAGTGCAGCGATCACAACGTAGCGCCCGAAATGCGAGTAGAACTGCGCGAAGGCGAAATTCCGCGACAGAAAGCCGATGCCGCAGAAGCCCCATTCATAGCCGCTGCCGGGATAGCCAAGAACATTGTGTAGTACGACGGGTCCGCCAGTTATCACTGCAGGGACAAAGATGGCTGCCAGGACGGCGAGCCAGCCAATGAGAAATGTCATCCGCCGCCACCAGCTCAGATCGATGAGAAAAAATGGCGTAAGAGGTAGCGGCGCTATCTTGATTCCCGATGCTGCGCCTAACAATGCTCCCGAGCTCAGCCATATTGAGGCCAAGAGGAGCGCGATCATTGTGGGGTCTGCATTGCAGTGGAAACCAGATAAGAAAATGGCGGCAGGAGAAGCGAAGAAAAAGGCGGCGACTTCGCGGCTTTTGCTGAGTCTGTAGAGGATCGCCGCGCTGAGAATGTCAGCGACGACTTGAAAGAGGCGAAAGACGTCTGGAAACTCGAGATGAATCAGCGAGCCGAGACGGTCTGCGGCGATCATGATCGCGCCGGAGAGAGGAGGATGGTTGAGGTAGGCGGCACAGCGATACGCGGGGCCGATGCCGAAGCGCTCCGCCAGGTGGGTGTAGCCCATGAGCAGGAGGGCGTCGGTGGTGCCGAACGAAGTGGCGATGAGGATGAGCCGAATGGCGAGCGCGAGCGTAAGCAGAGTGACGAACGCAGCCTTCGACACGCATCAAGAGTAGCAGTAAGCGATGGCTGCACAATGATTTGTGCAGAATTCCTGGAATAGAGGCTGCAGAGGGGGCGTTCTGCTGGGTCCCGAGGGCGGTAAGTGGCTCTGTGAAACGAAGTTGGAAATAATCAGCGGTATCGGGTCGTTACAATTATTCCCGCGACGTAGTTCTTTTCGAGCAGTAAAAAACAGCATCCGAGTCAGACGCAATCTCTTCTCGCAGCAGGAGATATTTCGCTTGACACGGACGTGAAGGGATGGCAATCTAGCCGCCCTTTTGCGGACGTCGGTTCCTTGACAACTGAATAGGATAGGTAAGACAACCAACGTGATTCCTTTCGAGGTTCGCAAGCGAATCTCAAAAGAAACAAGTTCGTACCAAACGAACCGAATAACAAAACCATCAGTCGTACAGACTGATGTCAGAAATCAGATCTCAAGTTAACGCAGTCGCAAGGCTGCAGAGTTCAACTGGAGAGTTTGATCCTGGCTCAGAATGAACGCTGGCGGCGTGCCTTACACATGCAAGTCGAGCGAGGCGGCCCGCAAGGGTCAGTCGAGCGGCGAACGGGTGAGTAACGCGTGGATAACCTGCCCAGAGGTGGGGGATAACCCGGGGAAACTCGGGCTAATACCGCATGATACCGAGAGGTCAAAGGGGGCTCGCAAGGGCTCTCGCCATTGGAGGGGTCCGCGTCCGATTAGCTAGTTGGTAGGGTAATGGCCTACCAAGGCGACGATCGGTAGCCGGCCTGAGAGGGTGATCGGCCACACTGGAACTGAGACACGGTCCAGACTCCTACGGGAGGCAGCAGTGGGGAATTTTGCGCAATGGGCTAACGCCTGACGCAGCAACGCCGCGTGGAGGATGAAGGTCTTTGGATTGTAAACTCCTGTCAGCAGGGAAAAAGCGAATCGGCCTAACACGCCGGTGAGCTGATTGTACCTGCAGAGGAAGCCCCGGCTAACTCTGTGCCAGCAGCCGCGGTAATACAGAGGGGGCAAGCGTTATTCGGAATTATTGGGCGTAAAGGGCGCGTAGGCGGCTTCGCAAGTGGATGGTGAAATCCCTCGGCTTAACCGAGGAACTGCCATCCAAACTGCGTTGCTTGAGGCCGGGAGAGGCGAGTGGAATTCCCAGTGTAGCGGTGAAATGCGTAGATATTGGGAGGAACACCAGTGGCGAAGGCGGCTCGCTGGACCGGTTCTGACGCTGAGGCGCGAAAGCGTGGGGAGCAAACGGGATTAGATACCCCGGTAGTCCACGCTGTAAACGATGAGTGCTTGGTGTAGCGGGTATCGAC
>QHVY01000367.1 GCA_003223695.1 Acidobacteriota bacterium | reverse complement strand
GATGCGACCGGTGAACGCAGACGCGGCGACGGAGAGCGGCGATGCGAGCCACAACTTGCCCGGTCCTGATCGCCCTTTGTAATTTCGATTGATCGCGCTGACGGTGACCTGATTCGGATTCTCGGAGACACCGGGACCGCACCCGATGCACGCGCCGCATCCTGGATCGAGCACGATCGCGCCTGCGCGTTCAAATGTGTCGACCAGACCGTTTTCGCGCGCGAATTTCTCGACGGCCTGCGATCCGAATTGAATGTAGAAAATCACACCGTCGGCGACTTTGAGTCCGGCATCGACGGCTTCCTTCGCCACCTGGTGATAGAAGAGCAGATCGTCCACTTTCCCTGCAGTGCACGAACCGGCGTAGGCGATATCGATCTTCACGTCGCCGATCTGGTCGATGTACGCGCCGTTCGTCGGATCGGACGGCGTGCCGTGATCGGGATCGCCCGGATGGGCAACCATCGGCCGGATTTTGCTCAGGTCGATCAGGTGTACGCCGCCCGCATATTCGGCATCAGGATCCGGTGAGACGACGCGCGAGCGAAGCGCATCGATGTTCGCATCGGGACGCATGGCGGCAATCCACTCGAACGTCTTCTCATCGGCCTCGACGATCGCTGTTCGCGCGGAGCATTCCGTGGCCATGTTCGCCAGCGTCGCCCGTTCGTCCATCGACAACCACCGCAATCCCGGTCCGGTGAACTCGATGATGCGATCGAGCGTCATCTGCGGTTTCGCGTATTGCAGCAGGATGTAGAGCATCACGTCTTTCGCCGTGACGTTCTCCTTCAACTCGCCGACGAGCTCGAAGCGAATCGACTCCGAGACTTCCACCATCGTGAAGCCGGAGTGCACCAGGTTCGCGTATTCGGTGGTGCCGACGCCCCATGCGAGCGCGTTGTTCACGCCGCCCATGCACGTGTGGCTGTCGGTGGCCTGGATGAAATCGCCGGGATCGACGATGAACTCGCGCGCCACTTCGTGGCAGATGCCCGGCGAGATGTTGTCGGTCGCGGAAAAGTCGCGGCAACTGGTGTGGTGCTGAAAATCGTGCTGCAGCTTTCGTAAGACTTCGATCTTAGGCACGAACGGGCGCATGCGCGGGACGTCGTCGGCGTAAATCAGATGATCTTCGAACACCGCGAATTTCTGCGGATTTTTGATTTTGTAGTCTGGCCCGTACTCCTGCTCGAGGAAGTAGTGCACTTGCGCCGTGGTGAACTCGTGCGTGTATCCGCCGTCGACATCGACGACCACGGCGTCGCCGGGCTTGACGTACCGTGTGGGTGCCGGCTCTCCAGCCGGCACACGCCGGCTAAGAGCCGGCCCTACGGGCAAATGCCGCGCGAGGATCTTCTCCCCCATCGTCATCGGACGCTTCGGCGTGTTCGGAGTCGGCAGCTTGATGTCGCCACGTTCGAGCGCCTTGGCGAACGGAAAGAGGCCGCCTTCTTTAATGATGAGCTGAGTGATGGGGTCGTATCCGCGAGTGAATTCTTCCAAGGGGATCTGTTCGCCGGCTTGGAGCCGGCTCAGGATCTGGTGATCGCCCATCAGCAAACCTTGATTGATGTTGTTGCCGGCGTGAATCGGAGCGAATGACGCCGCTATCGCAATCCGGATCCCGCTCCACACCTCGGCCTGCGTCGCAGTCTCGCGCGAGCTGCCCACGCCTTTGCGATAGCCGCTGACGATCACTTCGAAATTGCCGTTGATCAGCGCGTCCTGCTCGAAGAGCCGCTTGCCGTCGACGATGAGTCCCGCGTACGCATTCCTCGCCAGATCCTCAGGCTTGTGATCGAAGCAGACCCAGGCGGGCGTCATCGCGTCGGTGTTGATGTCGTCGAGCAGATCCTCGACTTTCAGATCCTTCATCAAGAGGTCGAGCTCGCCGCGGAGCTGCTTGCGGATGAGCTCAGGATCTTTGGTGAGGAAGAGAACGCGCTTGCCGGGGGTGAGTCGAACGACGGAGGGCGGTTTCATCGGCTTGCCAGTATATGCAACGTGTGCGCAACCAGCTCTCATCCCGGCATCGCGATTGCGATAGATAGCCGTATGAAAACGACTCTCATCGCGCTGCTGATGTTCGTCGTGTCAGCCTCAGCGTTTG
>QHVY01000199.1 GCA_003223695.1 Acidobacteriota bacterium | reverse complement strand
CCGCCCCGCCTGAGTTCATTTTGGATCTGGTCAACGTCGATGCTCGAACGGATCCGCGCATTGTGCTGCGCGAGATCGCCGAACGCTTCGTCCCGTTTGTGGAAAAGGTGATCGCCGAAAACATCGCCATCTACATGCATAATCGCGCGCGTTCGATTGTCATGCCGTTCGATCCCGGTGCCGCGGACAGCCCGCCGCGACGCGGCATCGTCATCGTCAGCGATTACTTCCGGCGGGCGATGGATGCCGGCGTCATTCGCCGTGGCGATCCGCGAGCCGCCGCGCTTCTCTTCATGGGCTCATTGCAATCCTACGTCTGGATGCATCAGGTTCTGGGCATCTCACCGAAGCCGTATCCGCTCGACCGCTACATCGACGCTCTGCTCGATCTGTGGTCGAGCGGCGCAATTGTTGGAGGTCATCGTGGCAAAGCCGCGCAATCAACTCACGCGCGTCGTCGCAGCCGTGGTCATCGTAGCGGCAGTCGTGCTCACGCTGCTGTACATGCGCGCGCGACGCGAACCAAAACAGCTGACCGCGTCGGGAACGCTCGAAGCGCGAACCGTAAACGTCGGCTCGCTCGTCGGCGGACGCGTGACGCGCATCCTGATCGATGAAGGCTCGCACGTCGTCGCCGGCCAGGTGCTGATGCTGCTGGAGACGGAGACGATCGATCATCAGATTGCCGCGCAGAGAGCGGCCATCGCCAACGCGCAGGCGCAACTGGCCAAAGCTCTCGCCGGTCCGCGGCCTGAGGAGATCGCAAAGGCGCAGGCGCTTGCCACGAATGACGAAGTGGAGCGCCGCCGCATGGACAAGCTCTTTCACTACGGCATCGTGGCGAAGGAGATGGCACAGGAGGCCGCCGCGAAAGCAAAAGCTTCGGCGGAGGACCTGCGCCAGCTGCAGCGTGGCACGCGCAAAGAAGACATCGAAGCTGCGCGCGCTGAAGTGCAGCAGCAACAGCGTCGGCTCGATGAGCTTCTCAAGCAGCGCGCGGAGACGACGATTTACTCATCCGTCAACGGCGTCGTGCAATCGATGGGACTGCGGCCGGGCGATCTCGTCACTCCGAATCAGCCAGTGGCGGAGATCCTCGAATCGAGCCAACTGTGGGTCCGCGTCTACGTGCCGGAAACGGAGCTCGGGCTGATTCACGTGAATCAGCCGGTCCGGGTGAGCGTCGACACGTTTCCGAACGAGTGGTTTCACGGTCACATCGGCACGATCAGCAGTCAGGGCGAATACACGCCGCGCAACGTGCAGACGCGTGCGCAGCGCGCGGAGCAGGTGTTCGGAGTCAAAGTGCTCGTCGATCCAAATTTGAAACTGAAGGCCGGGATGGCTGCCAACGTCGACTTCGGCGTGAAAGGACGCGCCGATTGAGCAGCGAAATCGGGATCGACGTGCGCGAAGTGTCGAAGGACTTCGGCCACGTTCGTGCGCTGGACAAGGTGACCTTGCAAGTCCCACGCGGTGAAATCTTCGGTCTCCTCGGTCCCAACGGATCGGGCAAGTCGACGCTGATTCGCATTCTCTGCGGTCTTCTTGTGCCGACCGAGGGAGAGGCGACGGTCGATGGATTTGATGTGGAGCGCGAGGGCGAGCAGGTCCGGCAGCACATCGGGTATGTGTCGCAAGCCTTCTCGCTGTATCGCGATTTGACGGTTGAGGAGAACCTCGATTTCTTCAGCTCGATTTACCGGCTCCGGGGTGCCGAGCGGAAGGAGCGGATCGAGTGGGTGATCGAGCTGACGCACATCGGCCCGTATCGCGATCGTCTCGCGGCGGCGCTGTCGGGGGGATGGAAGCAGCGCCTGGCGCTGGCCGCGTCCCTCATGCATCAACCGCGCGTCCTTTTTCTCGACGAGCCCACCGCGGGCATCGATCCCGTGGCGCGTCGAGAGCTGTGGGATTTGCTCTTCGAGCTCGCCGGTCGCGGCGTCACGATGTTCGTGACCACGCACTACATGGATGAAGCGGAACGCTGCGGCACGGTTGCGTATTTGTACATGTCACGGCTGATCGTCAGCGGCCGCCCTGAGGAGCTCAAGAGCCTTCCCGAAGTCACGCCGGAAGGGACGCGGCGCGTTGAAGCCGCCGCTTCGGAGGGAGTGGCAACGCTGCTGGCCCAAGCGAAGTCGCTGCCGTACATCCATGCTTGCACGATTTTCGGCACGTCGTTGCACTTGCTGGTCGAGGCCAATGTTGCCAACGAAAAGATTCAGCACGATCTCGAGTCATTCGGCGGCGCCGACGTCGCCGTCAGCGAAATCGAGCCGTCGCTCGAGGATGTATTCGTTCAGCTCACTGAAACCCGCGGCAAGGAAATGGAGCTGAGGAAGAGCGAGGTCGCATGATGAATGGCTTCGTGGCCATCCTTCGAAAAGAAATCACGCAGATGCTTCGCGATTTCGGCACGCTGCAGTTCGCCCTCGCTGTTCCGATTTTTCAGCTCGTTCTTTTCGGCGTGATCGACATGAATGCCAAGCACATTCCGACCGCCGTCTTCGATCAGAGCCGATCGCAGGAGAGTCGCCAGCTCATCGACCAGTTCGAGGCGACGTCGTACATGCGCGTCGTGCGCGTAGTGGGCTCGCGTCACGAGCTGGAGCACGCGATCGTTGCCGGCACCGCTCAGATTGCGATCGAGATTCCGCCCGATTACGCGCGCAATCTCGCTGCGAACCGCGACGCCAGCGTCCTCATTCTGATCGATGGATCCGATTCGACAGTGTCAACGCAGGCGCTCGCCGCGGCCAATGGCGTGGTGTTGCAGAAGGCGCTGACCGATCTCATGGCCCAACGCACTCGCCAGCCGGTGGTCGAGGCGCATCCGGTGATGATGTTCAATCCCGATTCGCGAAGCGCGAATCTGCTGATCCCCGGCCTCGTGGCCATTCTGCTGACCTTCTCAGGAACGATCCTCTCCGCATTTGCCATCGTGAAGGAGCGCGAGCGCGGCACACTCGAACAATTGATGGTCACTCCCGTTTCGCCGCTTGCGGTGGTCATCGGTAAGCTGCTGCCCTACCTCGCGCTCGCCTACATCCAGCTCATCATCGTTCTCATCCTGATGGTGGAAGTCTTCAAAGTGCCGATTCACGGCAGCACGATGCTTCTGCTGGGGCTTTCGTCGGTGTACCTGCTCGCGCTGCTCTCGCTCGGCCTTCTCATCTCATCGCGTGCAAAATCGCAGATGGAAGCGATTCAGATCGCGCAGGGATTTCTTCTTCCGTCGATCATGCTGTCGGGATACATCTTTCCGATCGCCTCGCTGCCGGTCCCGCTTCAGTGGCTCTCACGAATGTTGCCGGCGACGCATTTCATCAATATCTCTCGCGCGATCATCATCCGAGGGGCGAGCTTCTTCGATTTCTGGCCGAATGTCGCCGCGCTGCTCCTCATCTCGGCGATTCTCATCGCCTTGAGTGCTCGCGCATTCAAGAAGACTGTGAGCTAGTGTGGGGACGGGCTTTAGCCCGTCCAGTCGGGCTGAAGCCCGACCACATCTCACAGCACGTAGCGCGACAGGTCTTCGTTCTTGACGATGTCGGCGAGCACGCGCTGCACGTAACCGGCGTCGATCGTGAGCTGTTGGCCGCGACGCTCGCTCGCGTCGAATGAGAGCTCGTCCAGGACGCGCTCGAGGATAGTGTGCAGCCGGCGCGCGCCAATGTTCTCCGTCTTCTCGTTCACGATCGCGGCGTAGCGCGCGACTTCGCGGATCGCGTCGTCGGTGAAGCGCAGGTCGACTTCCTCTGTCGAGAGCAGCGCCGTGTACTGCATCGTGAGCGCGTTTTTCGGCTCGCGGAGGATGCGCACGAAGTCGTCTTCGGTGAGCGACTCCAGCTCGACGCGAATGGGGAAGCGGCCCTGCAGTTCCGGTATGAGGTCGGATGGCTTCGAGACGTGAAAAGCGCCGGCAGCAATGAACAATATATGATCAGTCTTTACCATTCCATATTTCGTGTTGACCGTGGTCCCTTCGACGATCGGCAGCAAGTCGCGCTGCACTCCCTCGCGTGAGACATCGGGTCCGTGCGACGCCTGCTGTCTGCCGGCGATCTTGTCGATCTCGTCGAGAAAAACGATGCCGCTCTGCTCCACGCGTTCGATCGCCTCGCGCGCGACGTTCTGCTGATCGACGAGCTTGTCGGCCTCCTCCTGAATGATGATCTCCCGAGCGTCGCCGACGCGCATCATCTTCCGCTTCGATTTTCCGCTGAACAGCCCCGGGAGCATGTCCTTGATGTTGACTCCCATCTCTTCCACGCCCTGTGCAGAGAAGATCTCGAACGAAGGGTAGTTCTGTTCTTTCACGTCGATTTCGATCTCCCGTTCTTCGAGCTTTCCTTCATCGAGCCAGCGCCCGAGCTTCTCTCTCGTTTCTGTCGGCGATTCCTCGGCCGGCCCGCTTGCGCCGACGAACGCCGGGCGGGCAGCGGGGCGGCGCGAGTCGGGGAGGAGGATGTCGAGGATTCGCTCGCGCGTGTTGCGCACAGCGGCGTCGTGATTCAGACGCGCTTTTTCGTCGCGCACCAGCTTGACGGCGATCTCTGTCAGGTCGCGGACGATCGACTCCACGTCGCGCCCGACATATCCGACTTCCGTGAATTTCGACGCTTCGATCTTCATGAACGGTGAATGCGTGAGTCTCGCGAGGCGCCGCGCGATTTCTGTTTTTCCGACGCCGGTCGGGCCAATCATGATGATGTTCTTCGGTGCGATCTCATCGCGTAGCTCGGGCGGAAGCTGCTGGCGGCGCCACCGGTTCCGCAGCGCGATCGCCACCGCGCGCTTCGCCGCGCTCTGCCCGACGATGTACTTGTCGAGCTCGCGAACAATCTCCTTCGGCGTCAGGCGTTCGCCCTGCGATTCGTCGGTGCCGGCTGGAAGATGAATGACCATGAGTCAGAGGGTTTCAACGGTGATCTTGTCGTTCGTGTAAATGCAAATCGTCGATGCGATGCGCAGCGCTTCTTCGGCGATCTTCGCCGCGTTCATGTCCGTGTGTTTCATGAGCGCGCGCGCCGCGGCGAGTGCATATGGACCGCCGGAACCAATCGCCAAAATGCCGTCATCGGGTTGAATCAGGTCGCCGGTTCCGGAGAGCAGATACGCGCGCTCCGCATTCGCCACGATGAGAAACGCCTGGAGCTGGCGCAAATATTTGTCCAGGCGCCAATCCTTCGCCAGCTCGACCACCGCGCGCTCCATGTTGCCGCGGTATTCCTCGAGCTTGGTTTCGAATCGGGAAAAGAGCGCAAACGAATCGGCAGCGGATCCGGCGAATCCCGCGAGGACGCGCTCGCCATACAGCTTGCGCACCTTCGCCGCGCCGTGTTTCATCACCGTATTTCCGACGGTGACCTGACCGTCGCCGGCCATCGCCACTGCGCCGTCTTTTCGGACGCAGAGGACGGTGGTGCTGTGAATTACATCGGCTTCCATGGCGTGGCGGATGGTATCAAATCGTCCGGCGGCGGAGCCTCGATGCAGCCGATGGTCTCGTGATCGAGCTTCCATGCGTGCAGCATCAGCCGGGGCGCTTTCGGCCCGCCGTAGCGCCGATCGCCGACGACAGGATGGCCGATCGAGGCGAGATGAACGCGAATCTGGTGCGTGCGTCCAGTTTCAATCTCTGCTTCGATTAAGCCGTCGCCGCGCGGCCGAGTTTTCGTGACCGCTTCTTTTCCGCCGATCGGTGACTCGATGGTCATCGGGCTTGGGATGGTTCCCTCAACGCGCATGAGGTAGGTCTTACGAATCGCGCGGCTCGAGAAGAGGCCCGACAGACTCGCTGCCGCGTCACGAGTGCGTGCGAAAACGACCACTCCGCTCGCACCGGTATCGAGGCGGTGGACGAGGTAAATCGACTTAAATTGCGTTCGCAGCAACTCCTCGAGCGAGCGCTGTTTTCGGTCGCGTGTTGGCTGCGTCGGCATTCCAGCAGGTTTGTTCACTGCGACAAAGCCGTCGGTGAGCTTCAGAATGTCGAGCTTCGGCAGCTCCTCGATCAGCGCGATTCGATCGTGATCGCGCACCTCGCGTGACGCGATCGCCACCGGCCGCTCATTGACCAGCACGCGCCGCTGTGCGATCAGTTCGCGTGCCTGCCGTCGCGAGATGTGCGGAAAACGTGCGGCGACGGCCTGGTCCAGGCGCATGAAACGGCGAGTAGCTTATAGCGGGTAGCAGGCGGGCCCACCCGCCACCCGCCAAATGCCACTCCCTGTTTTAAGCGCGTCGCTCTTTCTTCGGCTGCGGCTCGCCGCCTTCGATCACGGTCAGCTCCGGCACGCCGATGCCGAGTGATTTGCGGACTTTCGATTCGACCTCAGAGGCGAGATCGGTGTTCTCGCGAAGGAATCCCTTCGCGTTTTCGCGTCCCTGCCCGATGCGCACGTCGCCGTACGAGAACCACGAGCCAGATTTCTCGATGATGCGGTGCTCGATGCCGATGTCGATCAGCTCACCGGTCTTGGAAATCCCCTCGCCATAGCCGACATCAAACTCTGCCTGCCGGAACGGCGCGGCGCATTTGTTCTTGACCACTTTGACTTTCACGCGCGAGCCGATGACCTCTTCGCCTTCTTTGATTTGCGTCGTGCGGCGGATGTCGAGGCGCACCGACGAATAGAACTTCAGCGCACGTCCGCCGCTGGTCGTCTCCGGGTTGCCGAACATCACGCCGATCTTTTCGCGGATCTGATTGATGAAAACGAGACAGGTTCTTGATTTCGACACGATACCGGTGAGTTTTCGCAGCGCCTGCGACATCAGTCGCGCCTGCAGACCCATTTGCATGTCGCCCATTTCGCCTTCGAGCTCCGCGCGTGGAACGAGCGCGGCGACGGAATCGATGACGATTACATCGATCGCTCCGGAGCGCACGAGCACCTCGGCGATCTCCAGCGCCTGTTCGCCGCTGTCGGGCTGCGAGACGAGAAGGTTATCGATATCGACGCCCAGCTTTTTGGCGTATTCGGCGTCGAGCGCGTGCTCGGCATCGATGAACGCCGCCAACCCGCCCACCCGCTGCGCCTCGGCGATGATGTGCAGCGACAGTGTGGTTTTGCCGGACGACTCCGGCCCGAAGATCTCGACGATTCGGCCGCGGGGAACGCCGCCGATGCCGAGGGCCGCGTCGACGCCGATGGATCCGGTGGAGATCGAACTTATCGCGGCGAACTCTTTCGCGCCGAGACGCATGATCGACCCTTTGCCAAACTGCCGTTCGATCTGCGTCAGCGCTGTCTCCGCCGCTTTCAATTTGTCAGTCGGAATGCTGGCCATATTGCCTGCTCCTTTAACCATTTCTTATTGAGAAAAATGCTCGTGGAAGGTCGGATCGACGGACATTCGTGTGGTGATTCGAGTGTACGGTTCGGTCGTGGGGCCGTCAAGAAACTCTACCCCGTGTAGTATTTCCGGAGGTGCGCGCGACGTGGAGAGTAGCCGGGCTTCTGTTCTGCTCCGGCGCCTGCGCCCTCATTTATCAAACCGTCTGGATGCGCCAGTTCCGGCTGATCTTCGGCGCATCGACGCTGGCCACTGCCGCGGTGCTTTCGATTTTCATGGGCGGACTCGGCGTTGGAAGCGCGCTCCTCGGCAAGCGTGCGGATGTGCAGCCGCGGCCGCTGCGGTTCTACGGCAATCTCGAACTGTCGATCGCCGCGACTGCGGCACTGTCCCAGATCTTGTTGTGGCTCGTCGCAAAACTCTACTTCGGAGTCGGCGGTTCAGTGACGCTCGGCTCTTTTCTGGCGACGATCCTGCGATTGATTCTCGCGACGGTGGTGCTCGGCCTTCCAACATTTCTAATGGGCGGGACGCTGCCCGCGGCCGCGCGCGCGATCGAGTCGAATGATGACGCCGGCCGCCGCCGCGTCGCACTGCTCTACGGCGTCAACACGCTCGGCGCAGTGATTGGCACATTCGCATCCACCTTCTTCATGCTCGAGCGGCTCGGGAACCGGAACACGCTGTTTGTCGCGGTGGCGCTGAATTTGGCGATCGGCGTGATCGCGCGGTTTGCGCGTGCGGCACCGATCAGTGGAGGGCCGCGGTCCTCCGCGGCCGCCGAGGACGGCGGCGCTCCACGGAAAGCGACTTATGCCGCCGCCTTCGTTGTCGGCTTTGCATTCCTGCTGATGGAGCTGGTCTGGTATCGGATGCTCGGGCCGCTGTTAGGCGGGACCACATTCACCTTCGGACTCATTCTCGCGATTGCGCTGCTGGGGATCGGACTGGGAGGCGCCGTTTACCGCGGCGGGGGCACTGTCGGCGGATTCGCGCTCACGTGCTCATTCGAAGCGGCGATGATCGCGCTGCCGTTCGCGCTCGGTGACCGGCTGGCGATCCAGACGAACCTGATGCGCGCGCTTGGGGCGACAGGCTTCAGCGGATTCGTGACCTCGTGGACGCTGCTGACACTGATCGTGGTCTTTCCGGCGGCGTTTGTCGCCGGTATTCAATTCCCGCTTCTGATTTCGTTGTTAGGCCGAGGAAGTGAGGATGTGGGGCGGGACGTGGGGCTCGCATACGCGTGGAACACCGCGGGTGCGATCGCCGGCTCATTGGCGGGTGGATTCGGATTGTTGCCTTTGCTGTCGGCGCCTGGCGCCTGGCGGTTGGTGATCAT
Source organism: Acidobacteriota bacterium (assembly GCA_003223695.1). GTDB lineage: Bacteria > Acidobacteriota > Thermoanaerobaculia > Gp7-AA8 > Gp7-AA8 > Gp7-AA10. The sequence goes on along the minus strand of QHVY01000199.1, from coordinate 1,870 downwards.
TCTGCTCGCTCTTCTCAGTGTGGTGGCGGGCTCTCAGCCCGCGACGCCGGCTAAGAGCCGGCGACCACACTTCGCTTTTGTCGTCGCGGTGCTCGCGGTCGCTGGAACATTCGCTGTCGGTCCGACGGCGCTCTGGCGGCATTCGGGAATCGGCGCCGGCCGCGCGGAGATCCCGGCCTCGATGAATTCAACGCGCCAATGGGTGAACGGCACGCGGCGCACGCTCGTGTGGGATGTCGACGGCCGCGAGAGCAGCGTCGCGCTCGTCGATGGCTCCGATTACGCGTTCATCATCAATGGCAAAGCCGATGGCAGCGCGCGCGGCGACGCTGGTACGCAGGTCATGGGTGGCCTCGTGGGCGCGATTCTGCATCCGAATCCGCAGCGCTCGCTCGTCATCGGCCTCGGCACCGGCAGCACCGCGGGCTGGCTCGGCGCGGTGCCATCAATGCAGCGTGTTGATGTCGTCGAGCTCGAGCCGGCTGTGATCAACGTCGCGCGGGCGTGCTCGTCAGTCAATCACGATGTCCTGCACAACCCGAAAGTGCACATTCACATCGGCGACGCGCGCGAGGTGCTCCTAGCGGTGAACAATCGGTACGACATCATTTTCTCGGAGCCTTCGAATCCATATCGCGCAGGAATCGCCAGCCTCTTCACTGAGGAGTTTTATCGCGCGACGGCGACGCGAATGAACCGCGACGGCATTTTTCTCCAGTGGTTGCAGACGTACGACGTCGACGCTCAGACCATTCGGACGATTTACGCGACGATCTGCGCTGTCTATCCGCACGTGGAGACGTGGCAGACGGATGTCGGCGATCTGTTGCTCGTCGGCACGCAGCAGCCGATCGCGTACAACCTCGATGATCTGCGCACGAAGATTGCGCACGAGCCATTTCGAAGCGCGCTGACGCATGCGTGGCGCGTTGAGTCACTCGAAGGCTTTTTGTCCTATTTCGTCGCACGCGACACTCTGGCGCGTGCTCTCGCCCAGCATGAAAGCAAAAAGAACACGGATGATCGTCCTCTGATCGAATTCGGTTTCGCTCGCGGCCTTGGCGGCGAGGAGCGCTTCGACATGGACGATCTCGCGGCTCTCGCGCGCAATCGCCGAGAGGACCGCCCAGCGAATGCGCATGGCGGGATCAGTTGGACGTCATGGGCCTCGAATCGCGCGTCAATGCAGTATCTCGATGCGCTGGTAAATCCGCCGACCGGTCAGGATCAGGCGCGGCATCGCGCGGCTATCGCCTACAGCAAGGGCGAGCTCGCTCAGGTCGCCGTGGAGTGGCGAGGGCATTCGTGGCCGCCGGTCAACAGCAGTGAGCTGGTGATGATCGCGGAATCGCTCGCCGATTCCGGGAGCGAAGCGGCAGCTACGTACGCTGAGCAACTGCGCGCATGGGAACCGACAGACGCCGACGCGGTGCTTGCGCGCTTGCGTTTTCGTCAAGGCAAGATGGACCAGGCGGCAACATTTCTCGAGCGGACATTTATCGACAGCCGTACGGATCCGTGGCCGACGGTGGATGTGATTGGCAGGTCGCTCGACTTGGCGGTGACGTTGGCAAATACCCATGTCTACTCCTCGCGAATGTTTCATGCGCTCGAACGCCCCTTCGCTGCCGGTCAGTGGGAGGACGCGCGCAAATACGATCGCGCATTGATTGCCAAGGTGATGGAGGGCTGCGGCCCGCATACGATTGCCGCATTGCGCGAGCTCGAGCCCTGGCCTCCATGGCGCCGCGACATTCTGAGCCTCCGAGCCGATTGCTACGGCAGCGCGATGATGCCCCGCCTGCGATCGCGCGCGCGACGCGAATTCGATGCGTTTCTCAGCGCCGAGCCGCCGCCGCTTCTGGGGCCT
>QHVY01000343.1 GCA_003223695.1 Acidobacteriota bacterium | reverse complement strand
GATGCGCGGCAGAAATTCGGCGCGGGCAACATTGATATCGGCGTGCGCCGCGCGAACCTGAGCCTCGAGCTGCGTGAACTCCGGGCGTCGTGCAACGTTCTCTGCGGTGAGCGATTCGATCTCATGCACGTCGATCGTCTGCGGCAGCGGCTCGATCGAAGGAATCCTGCTGATTCCGTAGCCGAGCAATGTACCGAGCGTCGCATTGGATACGATTTCCGCCCCCCTCGCTTGCGCCAAATCATCGCGACGCGACGCGGTTTGCAGCCTCGCGCGGATGACATCAACTTCGGGCACTTCTCCGGCGCGATAATTCAGATCGGTGACGCGTTCGAACTCTTCGGCCGCCGCAAGACTCTGCTCCGCCGTCATCCGCTTCGCAGTTGCTAAAGCCGCGCCGTAGTACGCTTCGTTGACTCCGCGGGCGAGCGCGCGACGAGCGACCTCAGTTCCGGCCCGTGCCGCCGCCAGAAGCGCTCGACTCCTTCGGATTGCAGAAAACAATCCGAAGTTCCAGTCGCCGGTGACGCCGAGGAGATTCTGATATTCGTGGACGGCATTTTGGGCAATGAAGCTCTGCTCGCTCGAGCCCGGCGCACGAGAGTTATAGATGACGGTGAACGAGTCGCGAGCACGAGGAAGCAATGCTGCTTCTGCCTGCCGAACATCCTCCGCGGCGAGCTGCTGATCGATTTCCGCCTGCTGCAGAGCGGAGACCTGTTGCATCGCCGTGGAGAGCGCGTTCGGCAACGACATTGGCGCTGTTTGCGGACTCGGTTGGGGGGCGGGAGCCTGGGCAAAAAGCGCGATGGGACAAGTCACCACCGCCGCAAATGCCGCAACAAGTCGCGCCCCACGCATAGTCGCCCGGGACGAGATCTTGCGCCAGAGAACATGAACGCGAGATGAACAGCGAGGGAAAAAAGCGTCAGCGCGCCTGCCGCAACTTCTGCCTGATCGTGCAGGCTTCCTGATGCCCCATCGAGCAGGCGCGGTCGGCGTCGTTGTAAGCCTCGTACGTTTCGCCAAGATCCCAGTAAGCCAGTGCACGCAGATAGTAGCCATGGCCGTGCCCGTAGTTCGGATCGAGCGCGATCAATTGGTTCGAGTACTGAAGCGCGTCGCTCCATTGACGTTTGTCGAGCGCGATATTTGCGAGATAGTCGTACGCAGCCGGCTGCGGCTTAATGTGATTCGCGGCCTGGAATTCGTACTCGGCCTCGACGCGATGGCCTTGTTCGTAGAGCGCCACGCCTTTCATCACGTGCAGCTCGGGATTTTTCGGATCACTCCTCATCGCCCGGTCAAACTGATTGCCCGCCTCGGCAGCCTTGCCATGTTCGAGGAGTGAATATCCGCTTTCGATCGCGTTCGAAGTCGGCCGTCCATCGAAGGCGGCGGAAAAGTCCTCCATTGTCGAGTAGATCGCAATTCTGCGCGGCTCGCCTTCATCGATGCGAAACACAGTCGGAAAACCGGTGATTTGAAACTGGTGGGCGAGGTCGTGCTCCCGATTTCCCTTTTCAGGATTGATCTTGACCTTGATCACCGACGCATAACTGGGGCGGAACTCCCGCTTGGAAAAGACGCGCGCATCCAGCGCGCGGCAATAGCCTCACCAATCGGTGTAGAAGTACACCAGGATCGGTTTGTGAGTGGTGTTGTGTTCGGCGACACCCTGCTCGTAACCCGCTGCGCCTTGATACCAGCCCCTGTTCGCTCGAATCTTCGTCACGAACGTGCAGACGGAGAAGAGCACAACGGGGACGCCGACGATGAACCATGGCCAGCGCGGAAACGGTTTTGACTTCGCGATTGGCGGCGGAATGTGGCGCGAGCCGAACTTGGAGAAAACTACGCCGCAGCGCGGACACTCAGTCGCAAACTCGCCGTCGACGACAACCGCGCAGTTCGGACATTGCATTTAGCTGGAGAGTTTACATCCCCGGCCACCGCCCCCGCCCGCCCATGCCTCGCCCGCCGCGCCGTGGATAGCCTTCCTGATTGCGCTGCTGTCGGCGCTGCTGCAACTGCTGCTGGAGCGTTTGCCACTGGTCGAGCGTCAGCACGCTGCGCTCTGCGGCGAGCATTTGCAGTTGCTTGTCGAACATCGAGTCGCGCATCTGACGAATTCGCTGACCTGCGGCGACGATGTCGTTTTGCGATGGCTGATTGGAGTCGAGCAGCGTTCGCAGATCGCGGACAGCAATCGTCATGTCGGTTTCGATGCGCGAGGCGTCGTTGCCCTGGTCCTGTGCGATTTTGTCGAGTGCAGTCATCTGATCGGCGCTGAGCTTCACCGCGTCGGCAATCATCGGCTGATGCCACCAATCGGCAGGCGGCAACATGTCGAGCCCGCCGGCCATGGGGCGATTGGCGGCGAAAGTTCCGCCGTCTCCGCCGCCGTCCATCGGCCGGCCGCGTGGCGAGTAGCCAGGCTGATCGTAGTCGGAGCTGGAGCAGGAAATGGCGAGCGTAGTGATTGCCAGAAGAATCGCGAAGCGCTTCATGACCGTTTGTACGGCTGAGCAGCCTCGCTGTTGAACTAGTCGCGCACCAGCAGCCGCGCCGTGTTCTCGCCAAGAATTGCGGCGCGGTCGGAGTCGGAGATGTTCAGCGCAGCGATGCTATCGAGCATCTTGCGCAGACTGCCGATTTGATGCGGATAATCGCTGCCGGCAAGGATGTGATCCGCTCCGGCGAAATCAATCGCCAACTGAAGCGCACGGCCATCGAAGTTGACGGAGTCGTAATAAAACTCGCGCAGGTACTCGCTCGGCGGCCGATCGATATTCGCACGGCACTCCTTGAACGCGTGAAACCCGCGATCGAGCCGCTCGACGAGATACGGAATCGCGCCGCCGAGGTGGCCGAGGACCCATTTGATGCGAGGAAAGCGCTTCACCGTGCCACTGAAAACGAGGCTCGCGGCGGCGAGTGTT
>QHVY01000342.1:4430-4849 GCA_003223695.1 Acidobacteriota bacterium | reverse complement strand
TTGCCGTCGCCGACTCTGCCGTGACACTCCGAACAATAGATGTTGTACCGCTCCTGTCCTCGGTTCATCACATCGATGGTGATGGGAAATGGAAAACCGTCGCCGTCCTGTCCGTTGGTCTTTCCGGTGGCAAGAAATCCGGTGAGATAGACCTCCCCGCGCGCGACCGTGCCCGGAATTCGAGGCCGCGCGGACATACCGTCAGCGAAGAAATCGCTCGGCTCTAACGGGTCATACTTTGGTTGCACCGCCATTCTTTGACGACAATCGACGAGCGCGAGGACCAGCGCGAGCGCAACGTAGCGCCGGCTCTTAGCCGGCGCCGAACCGGCTGGAGAGCCGGTTCTACGTCTCCTACCACGGGACATCAGTGATCTCCATCGGCTTCAGCGTCTCCAGAAAATCCCATGTCTTATCGA
>QHVY01000342.1:0-4338 GCA_003223695.1 Acidobacteriota bacterium | reverse complement strand
CAAGTGCAGCGACGAGCACAGTGCATTCGAATGTGACCGGGATCCACGCCGGCCAACTGTTATAAGGTCGACCGCCGATGTTGAGCGGATAGCTGATTACGTTGGCGTACCAGCACATGAAGAACCCGCCTAACCCGCCAATGATCCCGCCACTGAGGACAATCAAGGGCAGACGCGTCGAGTGCATACCGACCGCCTCGTGCAATCCGTGCACGGGAAACGGTGAGTACGCGTCCATCTCGGTGTAGCCGGCTTCTTGTGCCGCTTGCGCTGCACGCACAAGCTCCTCGGAGCCGGAGAACTCCGCCATGACGCCGTACGTGCCTACGATGACTTTGCCGATGGCCATCTATGCCTCTTGCGGCGCCGCCTCGTCCGCTTCGGAGAACTCGCTGCCGTGCGACTGGGGCACGAGCGTGCGCATCTCGAAGATTGAAATCATCGGCAGGAACCTGATGAACAGGAACAGCAGGAAGAAGAAGAAACCGATCGTACCGATGTACAGCGCCCAATCCCACCGCGTACCGTGATACATGCCCCACGATGACGGCAGGAAGTCGCGATGAAGGCTGGTAGGCACAATGACGAACCTCTCCAGCCACATACCGACATTCACAAACTGCGCGGTAATGAACAGCATCACCGGGTTCGTGCGGAAGCTCCTGATCCACATCATCTGCGGAGCCAGCCCATTACACAGAATGAGGACCCAGTACATCTTCCAGTACGGACCAAACATCCTGTTGACTTGTGTATAGCGCTCGAACACGTCGCCTGTGTAGAGGAGGCCAAAGAACGCCTCCATGAAATAAGCGTAGAAAACGATCATGCCCGTCGCGAGCATCACTTTGCCCATGTTTTCAAGATGCTTGATCGTAATGAAATCTTCGAGGTTGAAAATCTTGCGGAAAGGAATCGAGAGCGTTAGAACCATTGCAAAGCCGGCGTACACGGCACCGGCGACGAAGTACGGCGGGAAAAACGTCGAGTGCCAACCGGGCAGATTAGACACAGCGAAATCGAAACTCACCACAGAGTGCACTGAGAGCACGAGAGGCGTGGAAAGACCTGCCAGAAGCAGATACGCCGTCTCATAGCGGTACCAGTGTTTCGCCGAACCGCGCCAACCCATCGCCAGCATGCCGTAGACCTTCCGGCCGACGAAGCTGTTAGACCGATCGCGAAGCGTGGCCAGGTCGGGAATCAATCCGGTGTACCAGAAGAGAAACGACACTGTGGCGTATGTGGAGACCGCAAACACGTCCCAAATCAACGGGCTCCGGAACTGCGGCCAGAGCGTCATCGTGTTCGGATAAGGAAACATCCAGTACGCGTACCATGGGCGGCCGGTGTGCAGCAGCGGAAAGAGTCCCGCACACGCCACCGCAAACAGCGTCATCGCCTCGGCAAAGCGATTGATGGACGTGCGCCATTCCTGGCGCAGCAGCAGCAGGATCGCCGAGATCAGCGTGCCGGCATGACCAATGCCGATCCACCAGACAAAGTTGATGATCGCAAAGCCCCAGCCGACCGGATGATTGATGCCCCAGATTCCGGTGCCGACGATCAGGAGCTGCGCGATCGCCGCGATCATTACCAGCACAAGAAGGAACGACAGCGTGATGCCGATGTACCAGATCATCGGCATCCTTCGCCGCAGAACGATGGAGCTGATGTGATCCGTGATTGACGAATACGTGTGCCCCGGCTCGAGCACCGGCTGCGGAATGAACCGCGCAGGAATCTTCAGTTCCTGCGTGGTCGGTCTTACCTCGTGAACTGGAGCTTCTTGTCGCGTGGCCATAGGAAATTAAAAATTTCGAATTTCAAATGAAAAATGAAAAATGGAGATTCCTAATTTTTTCATTTGAAATTTGAAATTTGAAATTCATGATTTCAACTCCGGATTGGGATTTCTCACAACACCGAGATAAGTCGTGCGCGGCCGTGTATTCAATTCGGCTAATAGTGGGTAGTTCGCCGGTTCTTTTTTCAGCTTGGCGACACGGCTGTTTGGATCGTTCATGTCGCCGAATACGATTGCGTCGGTGGGGCACGCCTGCTGGCAGGCGGTAACGACTTCGCCGTCGCGCACGCGGCGATTCTGCTTCTCCGCTTCGATCTTCGACGCGTTGATTCGCTGGACGCAGTAAGTGCATTTCTCCATCACGCCGCGCGTTCGAATCGTCACGTCCGGATTGCGCATCGGCTTGAGCGCCGGCGTGTTGTAGTCCGAATAGAAAAGGAAATTGAAGCGGCGAACCTTGTAAGGACAATTGTTGGAACAGTAGCGGGTGCCAACGCAGCGGTTATACGTCATGTCATTGAGGCCTTCGGCGCTGTGCGACGTCGCTTCAACCGGACAGACCGGCTCGCAAGGTGCGTTTTCGCATTGCATGCAGGGCACTGGCTGGTGAAACACGTCCGGATTTTCAACCGGACCGCGATAGTAGCGATCGATGCGCAGCCAATGCATCTCGCGCTCGCGCTGGACCTGATCTTTGCCGACCACCGCGATGTTGTTTTCCGCCTGACACGCGACCACGCAGCCGTTACATCCGGTGCACACAGAAGGATCAATGACCATCGCCCACGCGTGAGCTTTGTAGTCGTGTTCTGGATACAGGCTTTCGTGCTCTTCCTCGGGATTCGCCTCTAACGAGCGGACGAAGAACGGATTTTTTTGATACTCAGGAAAAGTCGTATCGCGAATGATTCCCCGATCACCGCCGACGTCCTTCGGATTGATGCTCTGGTGCTCCTGCGTGCAGGCGATCGGATATGCGGGCGTGTCGACACGCGCGATCTGAGCGCCTCCGCCGCCGCTCATCGCATCGGAGTAACGAAGCGGATAGACGTTGACGCCAAGATGAGAAGCGATGTGACCGCCGGTTTCGCGTCCGTATCCGAAATTCAGCGTGGCACAACCATCGGCATGACCGGGGATGACCCACAGCGGCACGCGAGTGGTGCGGCCGCGATAGGTCAGATCGACAAGAATCGTCCGCCGCTCGTTGACCAGCGCATCGCGTTCATCGTCCTTGAAGCCGATGTCGTTCGCCGTCTTTGGACTGACGAGCAGCACGTTGTCCCATGTGATTTTCGTCTGTGGCTTCGGCAGCTCCTGGAGCCACCCATTGTTCGCGAAACGCCCGTCGTAGATTGTTGGATCAGCCTTTAGCTGCAGTTCGATTGCGGGTGGCGGGTTGCGGGTGGCGGGTGGGAGGGCCGCTGCGGCGGCGGCAGTTCGCTGCGGCAGCGCGGAACTAGCGATGACGCCGTCATTGAGCCAGCGGCGCCATGTGTCCTCGAATGTTGCGCCGATTCGCGGACCCCAGTAGCCGCGCACCTGATCGTATGGCGAGACATCGAGTCCGCCGGCCATCGCGCTGAGGACTTCGTGTGGCGAGCGGCCGTTGTAGAGCGGCGCAATGAGAGGCTGAACGATCGACACCGTGCCGTCGTACGCGCGCACATCGCCCCACGACTCCAGGTAATGCGTCTCCGGCACATGCCAATGCGCGAGCATCGACGTCTCGTTGTAGTAATCACTGAGATGCGCCCGGAATGGCACTTTCTTGAACGCATCGATGAAATTGAAATCTGCCGGCGCATCGAACACAGGATTGCCGCCGAGGATGATGAGTGCTTTGACGATACCGCTGTTCATATCGGTGACGAGCTTGCGCAACGATTCGAGCTGATTCACCGGCGCGACCTCCACCGGATCGGTGATCGTGATCGTCGAGCCGATGTTGCCGAGAAGCTGATTGATGGCCATGGCGATCGCATGAACGACGGGCGGCTGATCGTCGCCCGCGATTACGATGCTCGCCCCGCGGTTTGCGAGGAGATCCTTCGCGATCGCGGCAATCGCCGCCGAGGACGGCGGCGCTCCACCGAGCGACGTGAATAGAGATCGCGCGAAGAGTTCGACTTCCGACGAACGCATTGGAATGCGGTGATCGGCGACCGCGCCGGTGCCTGAAGGTGAGCACTCGATCGCATACAGGCGATTGATCGATGTTGTGGTTCTGTGTCGTACGCGGCGGCGCGACGCAAAATCGCGCGCGTAGCGAAGGTGTCCCGCGCCGCTGTCCATGAAATCGGAATCGAGCGACACGATGACGTTCGCCTTATCGAAGTGATAGACAGCGTTCACATACGCGCCAAACGCAGTGCGCAGTCCTTCGCGGACGTTGTCGCGACTCACGGCCTCCCACTGATGCCACTGCATCCCGGGATATTGCGCGAGGAGCTGCTGCATCTGAGCGCCGAGCGTCGGCGAGGTGATGGCCTCAGTGAGGATCCTCAGGCCGCCGGGATTTTTCAGAATCG
>QHVY01000341.1 GCA_003223695.1 Acidobacteriota bacterium | reverse complement strand
GAAGATTTCGGTCCGCTCGCCGCAATGACGGCAGATGTAGTAGCTCATGTTCTCGACGATGCCGAGGACCGGCACGTTCACTTTGCGAAACATTGCCAGGCCCTTGCGGGCATCGATCAGTGCAACGTCCTGCGGAGTTGTTACTACCACCGCGCCCGTGAGCGGCACCTTCTGCGTCAGCGTGAGCTGCGCATCACCAGTGCCTGGCGGCAGATCGATGATCATGAAATCGAGCTGACCCCACTTCACGTCAGTCAGGAATTGATCGA
>QHVY01000340.1 GCA_003223695.1 Acidobacteriota bacterium | reverse complement strand
GTGGTTTTCCATCGGCATGATCTTCTCGTCGAGCTCGTCGATCTGCGGACGTCCCTCGATGCCGAGCATCATCTGCTGCGACGGCCCGTAGATGTCGGCATCGAGCAGCCCGACGGTGTAGCCGAGAGCGCGCAGCGAAAGCGAAAGGTTCGTGGAGACGGTTGATTTGCCGACGCCACCCTTCCCTGAAGCCACAGCGATCTTGAAGCGAACGCCTTGCAGAATCCCGGGCTGTCCGCCCATCGCCGGACCGGCCATCTGCCGCGGCGCGATTTCCAGATGGACCTTCACGTCGTCAACGCCTGCGATCGCGCGCACCGCAGCTTCGGAATCGAACGCGAGCTGCTGTCCGACCGCAGGATTTTCAGTTTGAAAATGAATCGTGAAGCTGACGTTGCCGCCATCGATCCGAACGTCGCGAACGAAACCGAATGAAACGATGTCCCGCGATAAACCTGGAAATCGGACTTTCTTCAGCGCCTCAAGCACCTGTTCCTGCGTGGGCATTCGCTTTCTTCTCTCCTTTGAACTGCTCGTACGAGGCGCTGATGATGGGAATGGCTTCTTTCGAGGAGCCGACCACCGAGACGATGCCCAGATCCTGCGGGCTGCAAAGCCCCTTCTGCACCATCGCCCGATCGATCCATTCGATCAGACCAGCCCACATTGTACCCACGAGGATCAGCGGATGCTCGGTCATGTGCTTGACCTGCAGAAGCTGCCACACCATGAAGAGCTCGAGCGCGGTGCCGATGCCGCCGGGCATGACGATGAACGCCGACGAGAGCCGCACGAAATGGTGCAAGCGCGAAAAGAAGGTGCGGTGGCGAAAGACCTTGTCGACAAATGGGTTCGCCGCCTCTTCGGTCGGCAGATGGATGGCCAGCCCAAACGTCCGCGCTTTGCTTTGGATCTGCCCTTCGCTGGCGCCTGAATTCGCCGCCTCCATCAACCCCGGACCACCTCCGGTGACGATATCGATTCCCATCCGGGCGAGCTCGTAGCTGAGCGATTTCACCTCTTCGTAAATTGGATCGCCGCGGCGGATGCGCGAGCTGCCGAAAATCGAGACGCGATAGTGCTCAACGCGCTCGGGCTGAATCTGATCAAGGTCGTTGATCGTCTCCCAGAGCTGGTAGATCGCCTTATCGAGGATGTGGCTGGGGTCCGTCCCCGAACGCTTCTTGGCCTGACCCCGCCGCAGCTCCTCCAGCTCGGGCGTTGTGGTATTCCGTCTTTGACTGGCCATTTGCCGGCCCGCAATCTTACTCGATGGCGGGTAGCGGGTTGCGGGTGGCGGTGGTTGGCCCCACCCGCTACCGCTACCCGCGACCCGCTATTTGGTAATCCACACGTCCTTCGAGTACTCCTTCAACTTCGCTTCGGCCGCATGCGCTTCGGCATCGCTGGCGAACTTGATCCGCACGCGAAACACCATCCCTTTGCCCGAAGCAGTGCGCTCGACATAGGAGGCCGTGAATCCCCCCTCGATCAACTTGGCCGCAAGCGCTTCAGCGGTCTTCTGATCGGATGTCGAGAGGAGCTGGGCATAGGCGGGTTCAGTGTGCGGGCCGGCTTCAGCCGGCCGGCCGACTGAAGTCGGCCCTACACTTTCGATCGTCGGCGCCTTGAAATCATCATTCGTAACCTCGGCCTGCTTTGCCATTTTCTTCGCTGGCACGGCGGCCGTCTCGCTGATCACGGGCGAGTCCTTTCGCATCACGAGCCGGTCATCAGCCTGACCTCGGCCGATCAACAGCCCGAACGCGAACGATGCCGCGAGCGAGAGCAGCAGCAGAACAAACGCGACAAACGCCTGTCCAGCAGTCAAAGAGATTTCATAGTGGGATTGATCGTCGGTGAGAACTTCTTCCATTTGCACGCCCTCCGCTTCCATGGACTATCGGCTCTGGGCCGCCGCTGGCGGCGCCGCCGCATTCCAGTTTGTGTGATACACGACGCTGTTGTCAAAGTAGATGGCCGATGCGCCGCCGTCCGACTTCGGATAGATCCAGACGGAATAGACGCGACCGTTCTGCACGACCTGTTTGATCCAATCTTCGCGAGGAAGGCCGACGAGTTTGCGAACGTCGTCTTCCTTCATCCCCGCGTGCACATTCGCGAACGCGGTCATCGATACGAAACGGCGACTCTCCGCGATGGCGATGCGCTGATTCGCATCCTGATTCGTCGGATCGAGCTCCACTGCCGCGCGATAGAACTCCAGCGCTTTGTCGTATCGCGACAGGAGGTCCATGTACTGATCGCCGACGAGGATCTTCTCCCGCGCAAGGAACTTCGCGGCACGCGGATCGTGCGTCCGATCGTTGTACTCCTTGAGTCTGTCGATGAAGGCGACGTATGTCGGCTCGAGTCTCTTGTTTGTTTCGAGAGCAGACTCGATCATCTGCTTGCGCGACGCAGTCGGCTGCGGCACCGGCTGCGCTTTGCGCACCGATTCGATCCATGAGTAATCGCTCAAACGCGAGTACCAAGGGACGGCGCATCACTGGTTATTGTAAACGGGCTGCGGGTGGCGGGCAGTGGGTGGCCCACCCGCTACCCGCCACCCGCTACCGTTTCACCTTCTGAACCATGGCGATGACATCTCTCTCCAGCGATGTCCCGCCGAACTCACTCTTCACCTCGAGAATCCAGCCGTACAACAGCTCGTGTAGCACGGTGTGCACGATGAGGCCCTGGTTCTCCGATCCCGAAGCGATCAGATTATTGAGCAGCTGATCGAAGTCCACCCGCCCCTCGTTGACCATGTTCATCCCGCTTAGATACGGAAGGGTCTCCGGCGACAGGTGCAACACGACGCGATCGACGAAGTCGTAGATGTGATCCCCGATTTTCTGAAAGACGACCGCGAAGATTCCTTGATAAGCGGTGTTGTAGCGTTCTACCAGCGCCGCCAGCTCGTACTCACTCTCCTCGGCTGCTCTCGTTTCGACGACGGTGGCGCCCTCCGCGTCCTGAATCAGATTCACCTGGTTTTCTTCTTCATTCAGCTCCAGGGCGAAGCTGCGGGCGTTCGAGCCGGGCGCCTGTTCGAGAATTCGATCGAGCCGGCCGAGCCCGCGCGTGATCAGGGACCAGAAGCCGATGCTTTGAATTCCGTCGAGAATCAGCCGCTCGGTGGAGAGCGGCAGCGTGATGATCTCGTCAGGAAATTCGCGCGTGAATTCGATCGTGTAGCTGCCGGTGCGATATCGCATTGCGTTCAACACGATCGCGCTGGTCTGCCGCTCGACAGCGCGGCTGAGGTCTTCCGGCTTCAAAAATCCGAGCTCGACCAGCAGCGCGCCGAACCGACGCGGAGTGACGAGGCGTTCGCTCGCCTGGTTGTACTGCTGCAGATTCAGCTCGCCGCCGCGCAGAAGAACTTCACCGAGTCCCATGTCGGGATCGGTGCTGGAAGCGAAGACGATCTTTCCCTCGGTCACATAGATCACATCCGTGCGCCCGAGGCCCTCGAGGGAGACGATCGCGGTTTCGCTGCTGCGTATCAGCGATCGAAAAAGATCGGGAACGGTCGTCTCCGCGAGCGTTCCCTGAATGCTCAGTTCTTCTGACATTCTTTAGTGCCTAGTGCCCAGTGCCCGGTGCCCAGTGCCGGGCTGGTCGTGACGGAGCACTGGGTACTGGGCACAGGGCACTCTTATTGCGCGGATGCGGGCCGGATGTGCTCAACGGACGCAAGGCCGACGGCATTTTTCGTCGTCGATTTCACGCGATACATCGCCGCATCCGCCTGGCGGATCAGGTCGTCTTTGCTCAGGCCGTGCGTAGGATAGGTGGCGATGCCGAAACTCGCGGTCACCGAGATCTCAACGGAGCCGTCGATGATGAACGACGCTGCGGTCATCGCTTTGCGGACGCGGTTCGCCACGGCCAGCGCCTGCTCCTGATCCGTCTCCGGCAGGACGATGCAGAATTCGTCGCCGCCGAAGCGGATCACTTTATCGATCGTTCGGACGGCGGCGAGAATTCGTTTGGCCACTTCCTGCAGCGTGCGCGAGCCCGTGAGATGGCCGTAGAAATTGTTGACCATCTTCAAGTCGTCGAGGTCGAGAAAGATGATGCTGAAGAGCGAGCCGTAGCGCCGGGAGCGCTCGATTTCTTCATCGAGGTAGCTTTCGAAAAAGCGCCGGTTGAAAGCTTTCGTCAGATCATCGCGCATCGCCAGATCGCGGCTGGCCGACAACTGATAGATGTTGCCGAGAACCGAGGCCACCGCGCGTACGTATTGCGACACTTCCTCGACTTTGGCTTCATCGAGAGTGTCGGTCGATGCGAGCGGTACTCGGATCACGCCGACGAGATCATGCTCGATCTGCAGTGGAATCACGATCATGCCCGCGGCGCGATCGGCGGCAAACGAATGTCCTGATGACAGCGCGCGCTGCAGCAAATCGGAGGGAATGCCGGGCAGGAACTCGCCCGTCTCATGCGCGTCGGGGTCGTTGGTGAAGCTGACCACGTAGCGCTCGAGCCGTGGATCGTGCAGAAAGAGTGTTCCGCGCGGCAGACCGAGGAGATCGAGTACGGTGCGGGTGATGCGCTCGGAAACGGCTTGCGCGTCGGCGAGCGACATCAACTCGTGAATCTGCTTGAGAAACTCGACCTCTGTTTCCAACTGCGCCGCGTGCACCGCGGCATCAACGAGATCGCACGCAAACGACAGATACTCGTGCGGTTTTGTGAGAAACGATTTGCGGTCGATGTAAATCTCGCCCTGCCGCCGCTGCGCGGGCTCTTCCATGTCGAGGACGATCCGGACGATGCTCTTTCGCGGCGGAGGTGTGAGCATCGAGTGGGAGTCGCGGTCGATCACCGCGATCCGGCTGACTTCCCGTTCAATTCCGGAATCGGCAAACGTGAGCTCTGGGCATTTCTGCCTCAATGTGGACACCAAGTCCGAAGAGCTGTAAATGCCGATCGTCTGCTGAATCAAGCGGTTAATTCTACAATGCGCCGCCCAAGATGCGCATTCTTCAGGTCCTTCCGGCCCGCCCGACAGAGTACGAAAAGAAGTCGCAGCGAATCGATTTTGAAGGGCTGAAGCGGGAGCATGAGGTCTTCATCGGACGGCGTATAAGGGCCGATGTGACGCTAATCTACGGCCGCTCGCCGATGTCGGAGCTGCCCGAGGCGGTGGAAGAGCGGTATTTCAGCCAACGTAGCGCCGGCTCTCCAGCCGGCGTGGACCGGCTAAGAGCCGGTCCTACGTTGCACACCATCGCCTCGTTTCACCGGCGCTCGATCATCCCGCTGATCGAGCAGGCGATGGCGCGTCTCCATCGCACTCGAGACGACATCGACTGGCTGTTGCTCGATGATCCACCCACGGACTTCTCACCGTTCGATGCGTGGATCGATCCCGCGATCGATGAAAACGATTTCGATGGATTCGTCGCTGAAGCGCAGGTTACTGGAAAAATCGTAGTGGCGGCGCGTACTCCGATCAATCTGCAGCGTCTCGAAAAGGGCCGCACCGGGCTGCTCGTTCCGCCGGGCGATGCGAACGAACTGACTCATGCGATACTAGCCGCCCTGTTCATACCGGAGGTTGCTCAGCAAAAAATCGAGGCCGCGAAACAGACGATCTCGAAGTTTCACCCGAGCAGGCGCCTCCGCGCGCTGATGCAACTCCTCAACACATGACTCGCCTCGACAGCCTTGTCGCTCAACAGCGCCGCGCGCTCGACCTCGTGAAAGAAGTCGCCGCGGAGAAAAAGCTGCGCCCGTATCTCGTCGGCGGCCCCGTTCGCGATCTCCTGTTAGGCCGAAGCGTCATCGACCTCGATTTCACGCTCGAGGAAGGCAGCTCTACGCTCGCTCGCGGCATCGCCAAGCGCATCAACGGACGCGTGCGCTCCTATCCGCAGTTCATGACGTACAAAGTCACTGCCGACGAATTTCCGGAAATCGATGTCGCCAGCGCACGCAGCGAGAAGTACCGGCAGCCGGGCGCGCTGCCGAGCGTCAGCCCGGGAACGTTGAGCGATGATCTTCTGCGACGCGATTTTGCGATCAATGCGATCGCCCTCGATGTCATCTCCGGCGAGCTGCACGATCCGACCGGCGGCCAGCGCGATCTCGAAAACAAGATCGTGCGCGTGCTGCACGACCAAAGCTTCATCGACGATCCGACGCGCATCTATCGCGCCGTTCGCCTCGCCACCCGCCTCGGCTTCTCCATCGATGCGCACACGCAGGAGCTGATGCGCGAAGCAATTCGCTCCGGCGCGCTAACAACCGTTTCGAAGGAGCGACTGTGGCGAGAGCTCGCCCTCGCGTTCGAGGAGCAAAATGCGCCGCAAGTGATCGAAGCGCTCCACAATGCCGGCGCGCTCGAAGTCCTCTTCGGCCGGCGCGCAATCGATCCGGCCCGGCTCGAGCACACGCGCCAGGTTCTGCAGTCAAATCCGGCGCTTGATCGCGAAGTGCTTTACACGAGCGCGATTCTGTACGGAAATGCATCGCCGGTGGATCTCGAGGGATCGGGCCTGTCGCAGTTACGGGCGCGCGTGGTGATGCAGATCGCAAACGAGATTCCGCGCTACATCGATGCGCTGTCCGAAGCGGCGTCCGACCGGCACCGTTTCAAGCTGCTCAGACATGCCTCGGCGGAGCTGCTGGCCCTTCTGCCGCCCGATCAGGTATCCAAATTCCTCGAATACAAGAACTTCCGCCTTCCACTGCGCGGCAGCGATCTGGAAGTCCCTTCCGGGCCGCACATTGCCAAGGCGCTGGAGCGCACGCGCGAGGCGGTCTTCATGGGGGAGATCAACCCGGACCAGGCCCGCTCTTTTGCGCGGGAAATGGCGATCAAGTATCTTAATCGTGAGTGATTCGCAAAACTCTTCTGATCGTCTTACATCCCATTATCGTTACGTCCTTACTCGCCCAGACGCCACACGATATCAATAGTGTTGACGCCGCCCCACTCGGCGCTGCGATGGCGACGCCGCTTCCGGAGGCGCAGCGGAAGAAGCTCACGAAATACGACCTCCCCGAGCTTGCCGGCTCTCGTCAGGCCCTCGGATCGCAACTCGTCGGAGACGCGCTGCCTCAGCCGCTCGTCGACTACGTTGCCCAGGATGCAAAACTGCAGCAGCGGCTGTCGATCTTCGAGG
>QHVY01000339.1 GCA_003223695.1 Acidobacteriota bacterium | reverse complement strand
TGCCGATCAGCCGAACGCCCAAAACGTCACGAATTTCGAAATTCCTGTGGCCGGGCAGAAAGCGATGACGCTGGAGCACCTGCCGCCGGTGAGTGCGATCAAATCGTTTTCGCTCACGGCGCGATGACGATGTCCAGATACCAACTCGCACAAGTCAATATTGGCCGCATGCGAGCACCGCTCGAGGATCGCGTGATGGCGGGCTTCGTCGCGCGGCTTGACGAGATCAATGCTCTTGCGGACAACAGCCCCGGGTTCGTTTGGCGCCTGCAGACCGAAGCCGGAAATGCGACCTACCTGCGGCCGTACGACGACGACCGCATCTTGTTCAATTTTTCGATCTGGGAGACGATCGAGGCGCTGCGAACTTACGTTTACAAAACCGCCCACGCGGAGTTACTCCGGAACCGCCATGAATGGTTTGAAAAGTTCAGCGGCGCGTACCTGGTACTTTGGTGGATTCCCGCCGGATATGTGCCGAGCATCGAAGAAGCGAAGGAACGACTCGCTCACCTGGAGGCACATGGCCCGTCGCCGTTCGCATTTGACTTCAAGAACGTCTTACAGCCCCATGATGTTGTAGCCGCAGTCCACGAACAGCACTTCGCCCGTGATCGCCGTTGACATCGGCGAGCAGAGAAACAGCGCGGCGCTGCCGATCTCATCGAGCTCCACATTGCGGCGCAGCGGCGCCTTATCCGAGTGATGCTTGAGCATCCCGGTGAATCCCTTGATGCCGCGCGCCGCAAGCGTGTTCACCGGGCCGGCCGAAATCGCATTCACCCGAATATTTTTGGGACCGAGGTTTGCGGCGAGGTAGCGGATGGCGGCTTCGAGCGATGCCTTGGCCACTCCCATCAAGTTGTAGCCTTCAACGGCTTTCTCTGCGCCGTAGTACGTCATCGCCAGAACCGAACCGCCACCGGCCTTCTCCATCAGCGGCATTGCTGCGCGCGTCAGGGCGACGAGGGAGTACGCGGAGATATCTTGCGCGACTTTGAAGCCGTCGCGTGTCGTTTTCACAAACTCGTTTTCCAGATCTTCTCGAGGAGCAAAAGCGACGGAGTGGACCAACGAATCGAGTTTGCCGAATTGATCGCCGACGCTTTTGAAGACGGCGTCAATTTCAGCGTCGTTGGTAACGTCACATGGCAGAAGCAGCGAACCCTTCATCGCTGACGTCAACTCCTGAACGTTTTCTTTGAGCCGTTCGCCCTGATACGTGAACGCCAGCCGCATCCCTTCATTCGCGAGTGCTTGCGCGATGGCCCAGGCGATCGAGCGCTTGTTCGCCACACCGAAGATGATTCCGCTTTTCCCCTCAAGCAATGCCATGAGTCACTCCTTGGCGCTCGAGATCCGCGCGCGGCCACTTTCCCAGATCGGCGCCGGCGTCGTAGGTTGATTCGAGGAATTGCATCAGCGCATCTTCGGGATTCGGCGCGCTGCGAACTGCGTCGTACGGCAGCATGAACTCACGCATCTGATCGCTGTAGAACGCAGCCGCCGGTCGCACCCTGGCCTTCGCCAGTCCATCCGGCTCAGGGTATGTGTATGCGTAGTAAGTCGTATCAAAACCCATCCCGCCCGGCCAGAAGCCTGCGCTGGAACACTCGTGCGAATAGGCTTCCTGCACGACTGCATCGGGTAAAAGCTGCATCGGAGGATGGGTGGGGGCGCGGCGGCCGGAGAAGCGGGTCAGTGCCAGATCAAACCCGCCCCAGAAAAAATGAACCGGGCTCACTTTGCCGATGTATCGCGATCGAAACGCGGTCATCACCTCAGACGAGGAGATGAGAGCAGACCAGAAGCGCTCGACTGCAGCGGCGTCATACGATCGATGGATGTTGTCCTTCTCATACCGGATCGGATTCTCTACCTCCGACGGCACGGTGTTGATCTGCACGTCAATCTTCAGATCGCGCAGCGCTTGCATGATCCGGCGGTAGAAATCGGCAACAGTCATCGGCTCGAGGCCGAACTCTCGACACTGGCCATCGGTGGTGATGATCCTTAGCCGGTGCGCGACGAAATCGAAATCGATGTCGAACGTGCGGCCGTTGTCCGGAACGGGCGAGGTACCCAGGCCGCGGCTGGTGACGTAGAGGGTGACGTGCCACCAATGATTGATCGGCGGCATCTTTTCCATCCGGATCTTGCCGACGATCTGGGTCCACATGTGCAGTGTTTCGCACGTGTCGCTCCAGTCTGCGTATCGAAGCGCAGGCCATCGCATGAGCGGTGAATCATAGCCTTACGCCTGTGCAGAGGGCGCGTACTTTGCGACTTCCTCCTCCATCCGCCCAGCCATCATGAGGAAGGTCATCCGGTAATCGGCGGCCAGCGAATAGAACGGATGGCCGAACGTCGCCGGCTTGTTGTGCTCAACAAAAAAATGAGCGTACCAGGCGAAGCCATAGCCGACGATCGGGATGGCCAGAAGAAACCACAGACTCACTGCGAATGAAATCCCGAGCATGACGACTGAAAGTACCGACCCCACTGCATGCAGAACCCGCGTCCGGCCTCGGGAATGCGCACGGACGTAATACGGCCAGAAGTCGGCAAAACTCGCGATTTCCATCGAGGACCGGAGGAAATCTTCCCATGAACGTGCGTGGCACTTCAATTGCTCGCTCTGGCAGACATGGCAAACGATCTCGAGCAGCTTCTGCGCGAAGTGTTCGGCGAATCCTTGAATCGCGTGACACAATTCCAGTCCGATCAGGTGAAAAAGCTGCAGGCGAAGCTGCAGCAGCTCGCACGCGAGGCCGTCAAAGACGAATTCACGCACCTGCACACCGAGATCGCCGACCTACGCTCACGCATCGCCACACTGGAGGCCGAGCGAGCCCGCGCCGCCGCGGATAGCATCCAGTCGTCGTTCTAACAGCACCCCTCACCCGGCCTCCGGCCACCCTCTCCCCGCTGACGCGGGGCGAAGGATCTCGCGCGACTGTCCTTCGCCCCGCCAGGCGGGGAGAAGGTGCCGCGAAGCGGCGGATGAGGGGCGCGTCAGAACGCGTAGCCCAGCGTGATGAAGTAGGCGAACGGCTGCTCGAAAATCGG
>QHVY01000338.1:3416-3795 GCA_003223695.1 Acidobacteriota bacterium | reverse complement strand
TCGCCGCTCATCACCTCGGGCGAATCGCGCCAGAAGGTGGCCGTCTCGGTCTCGACCATGTCGCGCACGACGAGCCATTTCAGCTTGCGCAGCGCCATGCGCTCGAGCTTCGCGTTCGGCGCGCCGACCGCGGGATTCTGTCCCATCACGAACAGACCGTCGAGCTTTCCGTCGGCCATGTCGAGCCAGTATCCGAAGTGCGAGTGATCGCCGGTGAGCTTCGGCAACCATTCGAATCCGAAATCGTTTTCTTTCTTTGCCGCGTCGCCGTAGTACGCCTTCAAGAGACTGACGATGTATTTGTCGATGTTGTGCCACCAGCCGGCCGCGCACTGATGGTGTTCGAGATAAACCCGGAGGCTCGTTTCATCTTGCTTCG
>QHVY01000338.1:0-3311 GCA_003223695.1 Acidobacteriota bacterium | reverse complement strand
GCGCGGATGATCTGCACGCCGGTGGAATGCTGCGTCCAACCGACGGCGTAACAGATCGCCGCCGTTTTGTCGCGACCAGAAGCGCTCGTGAAGATGTCGGCGATCTCGAGGAAATGCTCTTTCGGAATGCCGCAGAGCTGCTCGACCAGGTCCGGCGTGTAGCGCACGAAATGGCGCTTCAGGACTTGGAACACGCATCGCGGATGTTCGAGCGTACGATCATCGCCATCGCCGTACTGCCACGTTCTTGCATCGTACTTTTTGCCGTCCCATCCTGAGAAGAGTCCGCCGAGATCTTCGGTGTCTTCGAAATCGGGTCGCAGAATCGTTGGCGCGTTCGTGTAGTGCACGACGTAATCGCGGAAGAAGCGCTCGTTGGCAATCGTGTAGTTGATCAATGCGCCGAGAAAGACAAGGTCGCTGCCGGCGCGAATCGGCAGCCAGTAATCGCACATCGCCGACGTGCGCGTGAATCGCGGATCGACGTGAATGATCTTCGCGTGATTTTTCTCGCGTGCCTCGATGACCCATTGAAAGCCGACCGGATGATTCTCGGCCATCGATGAGCCCATGATGAGAATCGCGTCAGCGTTCGCCAGATCCTGCTGCGCGGTGGTATACGGGCCTGGTTCTCGATCGAGACCACGCCCAGGCCGCCGTTGAACAGCTTCTTGATCAGATAGTTTTCTTCGTTGTCCAGAGTCGCGCCGCCGAGGTGCGCGAGGCCGGTGGTGTGCATGACGGAGTCGTCGAACGTGCGCTCACGCGTTTGCCAAACGCGTTCGGCCACCATGTCCATTGCTTCTTCAAGGTCGATGTCCACCCAATCGCGTGCATATGGCGCGCGATATTTCACTTTCGTGGCGCGCGCATCGTGGGTGACGAGTTGAAATGACGCCGCACCTTTGGGACAGAGATGGCCGCGCGAGATCGGCGACTGCGGATCGCCCTCGATGCCTATCAGTTTGCCGTTACGATGGTAAACAAGTTGACCACATCCGACGCCGCAATACGGGCAGATCGATCGCGCCACCTCGGCGTCCTCGTTTTTCGGCCTCAGCTCTCTCGTCGCCTCGCTCATCGCCTCGGCGCCGGTTCCGTCGGCGCCCGTTTTCAGTTGTCTGATGAGAGGCCATTTGAGGAGAAGCTCGGCGAGCATATGCAAATAGGTTGCTGAGTTGCCGCTTGCCGGGTAGGGCACGGCTGCGCCGTGCCGCGGCGCGGCGCAGCCGCGCTCTACAAGGACGCAGCAACTACTTCGCCGTCAAACCGTGCCCGACCGGATACAGCCCCGGCAGCGAAATCGGCAGTTTGCCTTTGAACTCGATCTCGCCGGTGATCGCTTTGATCATCGATGCTTCCGCGAGCGGTGACGTGTCGTACGTGACGATGTAGCTCGGCAGGTCGGGAATGTGCGTCAGCACGTACGGGCTGCCGAAGACCGTGAAGACGAACGGTTTTTTCATCGCTGCCAGATCGCGCACCAGAGCGACCTCCGCGTTCGTCAAGTCGATCGAGCCCTTGTAAGCGGCGACGCGAATGAATCCATTGACGACCAGCGCATCGCCGGTCTGGGCGAGCTTGCGAATGAGGTCGAGCTCCGTCGCCGTGCTCTGATCATCAACCTGCACCGTCACCGCACGCGGAAAACGCTTCGGCAGTTCGGCAGCGGCTAGCCGTCCGACGGCTCCTTCGCGCCAACCGTTGCGGCTATCCAGCACGTTGATCTGCACGACGCGCAGATCGGGAGACGCGCGCAGCGGGAGAGCGTGGCGTTCGTCGCGAACGAGCGTGATCGCCTGATCTTCAATCTGCTGGGCGAAATCGCGATGCTCGCGTGTTCCAAGGAGCGTCATGAGCCGGTTGACGTCGGCGAAGCGGCTCTTTTCCAGGTCGAAATGCGCTTTGGTTCTCAGAATGCGCCGCACGGAGTCGTCGATGCGCTTCTCGGAAATTCGTCCGCTCTCCACCGCAGACTTGATGGCCCGGAAAGAATCTTCCACGCTCGGCGGAATCAAAATGATATCCGCGCCTGCCTCGACGGCTCGCAGCGTCGCATCTTCGTTGGTGAAGTTCGCGGATACTCCGCGCATGGTCATGGCATCGGTGAAGACGACGCCCCGGTAGCCCAGCTCATCGCGCAAGATCCCGGTCAAGACGTTCTTCGACAGCGTCGAGGGCAGCCCTTTCTCCGGCTCGATTTGTGGCAGCCAGATGTGCGCCGACATGAACGCCTGCACCCCTTCCTCGACCGCGGCGCGGAACGGCGGGAGCTCCACCGACTCGAGCCGTTGCGGAGCGACATTCAGGACCGGCATCTCCAGGTGCGAGTCGGTGGCGACGTCACCGTGCCCTGGAAAATGTTTGGCCGTGGCGATCTGCCCATTTTCCTGTGCGCCGCGAATGTAGGCTCGCACAAAGCGCGACACCGTTGCCGGATCTTCGCCGAAAGAGCGGATGTTGATGATCGGATTCGCCGGATTGTTCTGCACGTCGGCGACCGGATAGAAATTGACGTTGACGCCGATCGCACGCCCTTCCTCAGCAGTGAGCTTCGCCGCCTCATATGCCAGATGTTCATCGCCGGTCGCCCCGATGGCCATCGCCAGCGGCAGACGCGTCGCGCCGAAGAGCACGTACCCGACGCCGCCTTCGAAATTGTCGGAGATCAACAGCGGCACTTTCGCCAGCTTTTGCATCTCATTGATAGCCAGCGCCACGGGTGTCGGATCGCCGCCGTAGACGTGCAAGCCGCCGACGTGGAAATCGACAATGTTGCGACGGACCTTCGCGAACTCGTCGCTGTCGACATTGCGAAACGCGCCGACGTCCCAGCCGGGCATGATCATCTGTCCGATTTTTTCGTCGAGGGTCATCGAGCGGAGGGTGCGCTCCACCCAGCGGCTTTGTGAACGTAGAACCGGCTCTCTAGCCGGTTCGCGCCGGCTAAGAGCCGGCGCTACGTTGAGCAGCGCGAGAATGAAGATGGCGAGAAGTCGTTTCACAATCGCGGAGGATACATCCGCGGATTTGTTTCGCGCATCAGCTCGTACACGGCGGCGAAGATCGTTTCGCGATTCGGCTTCGACCAGTAGTCGCCGTCGGAGCCGTACGCCGGGCGGTGGTCTTTCCCTGAAATCGTCCGCGGCTCGGAGTCTAGCCACTCGTATCCGTGATCGCGTTCGATGACCTGCCGCAGCATGTAGGCACTCGCGCCGCCTGGGACATCTTCGTCGATGAAGGCGATGCGATTCGTTTTCTTCAGCGACTGGAGAATCACGCCGCCCGTGTCGAACGGCAGCAGCGTCTGC
>QHVY01000346.1:2467-7784 GCA_003223695.1 Acidobacteriota bacterium | reverse complement strand
ATCGACGCAGTCTCAGCCTCGACGCGCTCCTGATCTGCTTTCGCTTTCGCGATCGCTGCTTCGCGCTGCGCCTGCGCGCGTTTGATCGCGGTGTCGCGCTCCGCTTCGGCGGCGGCGATTTCGGCGTCGCGTTTGATGCGCGCGATGTCCGGCCGTCCCATGTTGGTGATGTATTCGTTCTTGTCCTTCACTTCCTTGATCGTGAACGACACCACCTCGAGGCCCATCTTGGTCATGTCCTCGGCGCATGTAGAGCGCATGCGATCGGCGACCATCTCCGGCTCCTTGACGATCTCTTCGACCTTGAGCAGGCCGACGATACCGCGCAGGTGACCCTCCATCACCAGCCGCAGCAGCGCCTCGCGCTCGTCGGGCGGTTTGGTCAGGAACTGCTCGGCCGCCGTGCGGATGCTCAGCGGGTCGGAGCGACGTCGAACGACATCAGCTCGAGCGAAAGCTCGTGCGCCATCTCCACCAGCGGCACGATCACGGTGCCTCTCCCCTTCACCACGCGCGTGCCGCGGAACCCATAGACAATCAAGGCTTGATTCGGTCCGACTTTTCGAAAACACGCGGTGACGATCGACATCATGAAGATGAATGCCAGTACGGCTCCGGCAGCGATCAGAAACGGCAGTGGGATTCCAAACATGAGCTCCTCCTTAGTTGAGCTGCTGCTGATGCATCTCGTCCCAGCGGCGGACGTAAGCGATTCCTTTGTCGTAGCGCATCACCACCACCTCCGTCCCGCGGTCGATCGCGCTCCCGTCTTCGCTGCGCGCGCCGCAACTGCGCCGTGTTCCTTGTTGTGAGTAAATCAACTCCCCCGTCCCGCCCTCCCGAATGGGCATGCTGACGCGGCCGAGGGTGCCGGTCATGTCGAAGTCGGCGGTGAGAAGCGGCTCCTCCTGAGCAGAGAGAATGCGCGCCAGGTAAACGTACATGAGCGTTCCTCCGACGAGACCGACGAGAGTCGCGGCGAGCAGCGCCATGCCGGCCGCACTGCTGTAGTGCGTCATTAGATAGCCGGCCGCACCGGCAGATGCAGGTGCAGCGGAAGGTGGAGGTGGCCACGAAATACGAACGACGCGGCTGTCAGCAACATCCCGGCAAGAAAACAGGTCAGATAGAAGTTTTGCCAGGTCACGCGAGCACCTCCAGGAGCCGGTCGACGAGCTCCGGTGTGTCGAGAATTGCGCCGATCAGCGCCATGCAGCGGCGCGTATCGGGATGTTTTGCCAGTTTGAGAAGCGCGTCCTGCACCTCGGGGTCGCCGGCGAACTGCTCGGCGCCGCTGATCAGCCAGAGATCGAGATTGTCCTCGAGCGTCCGAACGTCCGACGTGAGCTCGGTGTGAAAGCCTTCCGGATCATCGACGAGATAGCCCGGATGAACTTTGAAAAAGCGAGCGAGGGCCATTCGCGAGGTATTCGTCAGATGCGGCCGGATGCCGCGCTCGATCTGCGAGAGATACGACTGACTGATGCGCACACCGACCTCCCGTTCGATGGCTCGGGAGATTTCCTGCTGCGTCATTTCGCTGTCGCGGCCGCGAAGGCGGCCTTCGACGGTTCTGAGGAAGCGGAGCTTCTCGCCGAGCGTCATAACAAATCGCAATATTAATATTGCAATCCGTTATAGCACTTGTCAAGAGGTTGAGAATGGAAAAAAGCGGGTGGCGGGTAGGTTATGGCGGGTGGGGCTCACCCACCACCCGCCAAATGCCACAAGCTACACGGCGTTCACGATCTCTTCGCTGAGCCCCTTCCATTTGCGGAGGTACTCGCGGCGATCGCGGTTGTACTTATTGACCAGCTCGTTGTACTCGGCAAGCCTGCCCTGCCGCTCGTATGTGGCCACGAGATAGCCGAAATCCGGATCCTTCGTCCACTTGATCGTTCCCTCGGCGATCGCTTTCACGATCGCCGATGAATGCTGGATGCGAACTTTCTTCGAGCGTTCGTCCTTCTC
Source organism: Acidobacteriota bacterium (assembly GCA_003223695.1). Lineage (GTDB taxonomy): Bacteria > Acidobacteriota > Thermoanaerobaculia > Gp7-AA8 > Gp7-AA8 > Gp7-AA10. The sequence goes on along the minus strand of QHVY01000346.1, from coordinate 5,813 downwards.
CGTCCCGCCGATCCGGCCCGTGTTCATGAGGTACACGTCCATCGGGCTGGTTTTCATCAGCTCGAGCATGCGATTGCCCTGTTGCGCGTGCAGCAGAGGGAAAAACGGATTCGTCCCCGGCACGCGCAGCGATTTCCCCGCCTCCGCCGCCCCACCCGCGCTCGTTCCCTTCGTCTCGCCGAGCATGAAGTACGCGGCGGCGAGCGGCCCTTCGAGCTTAGCCACCGCCGGGATGATGTTCTCGTTGCGATTCAGAATCAGCAGGAAGTCGGCCTTCTTGATCTCGCGTGCGTCGTAGGCACCCTCGATGTCCGACATTCGAATGACTGCGCGGCCGTTTGGCGTGTACGACGTGTCGAAGTAATCGATTTTGCCGTGATCGTTCTGCGAAACATTTTCGAGATACGCGTGCGTCGATGCGCACGCGCGGTAAATCGTCGGCTCGTCGTTCGGATTCAGTCCGAACGTCTTTGCGAAGCAGCCGTTCTCGGTCGCGTAGATTTTTCCGCCGGGCATGAGCGCGCAGAAGTCGTCCTGCACCGGCGAAGAGTTGTTCTGCTTCGTGAACGTGGTCGTTGTTTTGCCGGTGCCGGACAGGCCGACGATCAGCCCGACGCGATTTGTTCCCTTGACCGGGATGACTTTGCAGCCGGAATGCCGCAGCCCGCCCTTCTTCGACTCGCCGAAGTAGTCGGAGTGGAAGACGCGCGTGACGTTGTTCTCGAGATCGACAGCGATCAGCCGCTCTTCCGGGTAACCCTCGGCCTTGAGGTTCGGCGTGTAGATGACCGTGACCTTCGGCTCGAACGACTCCAGCTCCTCGCCGGTGGCCGGGTAGTAGAGGATCTGCTGCATCCCGGCAATGTTGGCGTTCGATTTCTCGATGATCAGGCGCGCAGCGACGCGAAAATCGGAATCGTTTCCGATGAATCCATCGATCACCAGCATGTCGCGCATGCGGATGTAGTCGTTCTGCAGCTTCGCCACGCGATCATATTCGGCGCGGGTGATCGTCTGATCGGAGTGATTCTCGGGCGTGTCCGTGGCGATGAACGTGGACAGCTTCGACCGCGACACTACGCGGGTGGCCACGTTCACATTGCCGAACTCCGTCTTCCGACAATTCGGCATCTCTTCGGTGAAACGGCGCAGGTCCGAGAGCGAGGGGTTCCAGCTGGCTGATTTCGGCTCGACAGGAAGCGTCAGAATCTCTGTCATAACAGGCTCCCGAATTCTATAGCATGCGATAGGCTTGCCCGATGACCGAGCTCGCCAAACCGACTCTCGAGGCCATTCGCGTACGCGTCACACAGGTGCTGCCGGCACAGGTCCGCACGGCCCTGGAAAAACTCGGCGAAGAGCAGATCTGGTGGCGGCCGAACGAGAAATCAAACTCTGTCGGCAATCTCGTCTTGCATCTGAGCGGCTCACTCAATCTTTATTTGAATCGCAATATCGGCGGTTTCGATTACAAGCGCGATCGCGACGCCGAATTCGCCGAGCGAGGGCCGATCCCCAAAGAAAAGCTGCTCAAAATCTTCGACGACATGGTCGCAGAGGCCGAGCAGACACTGAGCAAATTGAGCGCGGACCGCCTCGCCGGCCCTTCATCTGATCCAGAACGTAATACATTCTTGATAGAAGATCTCGTAAGCATTCTCACACACATTTCTACGCACACCGGCCAGATTCTCTGGATCACGAAGATGCTGAACGAGGGCGCGCTCGACGAGGTGTGGATGCGCACTCACAAGCGGCTGGGCGGGTGGAGGCAGCGATGATCGCCGCGGTTGTGATGCTCGCGGTTGCGTGTAGCGGCGGGCTTCAGCCCGCTGACGGCGGCCTAAAGGCTGCCGCTACACAATACGAGGTCTATGCAATCCGCTACGCGACCCTTCCCGATTTTCCCGTCGCCGGACTTGTCGGCGACGACAAAAGCGATCGCAAACTCGACATCGCCATGATGGTCTGGCTCATTCGCGGCGGCGGTCACAACATTCTCTTCGATGCCGGCTTTTACCGACCCCAATTCTTCAAAACATGGAAGGTGCACGATTTTGTTAGGCCGGACGAAGCTGTCGCCCGCCTCGGCGTCAAACCTGACGAGATCACGGACGTCATTCTCAGCCACGCGCACTGGGATCACGCCGACGGCACGGATCTCTTTCCCAAAGCGCAGGTCTGGATTCAGAAGGATGAGTACGCGTATTACACCGCCGACGCGTGGCAGCCCGGCGGCAAGCACGGCGGGATTGATCCCGAAGATGTCGACGTCTTCTTGAAAGCGAACATCGGCGGGCGATTGCATCTCGTGAACGGCGATCAGGAGATTCTTCCTGGCATTCGCGTGTACATCGGCGGCAAGCACACATGGCAGTCGCAATACGTGAGCGTCGCAACGCGCTCGGGCACGGTGGTCCTCGCGTCGGACAACATGTACCTCTACGAAAACCTCGAGAAGCACGCGCCAATCGCGCAAACGTTTGACCGTGAGTCGAACCTGCGCGCGCAGGATCGAATGAAGGCGATCGCCACGAAGCCGGAGCTGATCGTTCCCGGCCACGATCCCGCAGTGTTGACGCGCTTCCCGAAAGTCGCCGCCGGCGTGGTGCGCATCGATTGAGAATCGCAGTCGTCGGAATCGGTGGAGTGGGCGGCTACTTCGGCGGCACACCGCGTGCGATAAAGACGGTGTCGACTCCGCTGATCGCGAGCTTGCCGCCGAAGTAGCCGCCCACTCCACCGATTCCGACGACTGCGATTCTCAATCGATGCGCACCACGCCGGCGGCGACTTTCGGGAAGCGGTGGTCTTCGCCACGAAGGCGTGGCAGCTTCCCGAGGCGGCGGAGAAGGCGAAGCCGATGATCGGGAAAAACACGGTTGCCGTTCCGCTGGAGAATGGCATGGATGGTCCCGATCAGCTCGCGCGCGCTTTAGGTCGCGAACACGTCCTTGGCGGCCTCGCGTTGATCGTGAGCTACGTCGTCGCTCCCGGCCACATCCGCCACGCCGCGATCGAGCCTGCCGTCATGTTTGGTGAGCTCGATAATTCGCGCACCGAACGCGTCGGGAAGTTGCGCGAGACGTTTGAGCGCGCCGGTATCAAAGCGGAAATCCCGCAAGACATTCATCGCTCGATGTGGTCGAAGTTTCTCTTCATCGCGCCGATGAGCACGATCGGCGCATTGACGCGCTTGCCCATCGGCCTCTGGCGATCGATTCCCGAGTCGCGCGAGATCGCGGTGCGCGCGCTGCGCGAGATGGTCGCTGTCGCCGCCGCGCGCGGCGTTGACCTCGGCGCCGATGCTGTCGATCGCACGCTCGAGCGCTACGACGCCATGTCG
>QHVY01000346.1:0-2433 GCA_003223695.1 Acidobacteriota bacterium | reverse complement strand
CGCAAGCCGGCGCGATCGTTCGCATGGGCCGCGACGCCGGCGTGCCGACTCCCGTGTGCGAGACTCTCTACTCGCTGCTGCTGCCGCAGGAACGCAAAGTTCGCGGTAGTATGACCGGTCGATGACCAAACCGCGCCGCATGCCAAAAGATCATCCGTCTCTCGCCGAGGCGAAGCGTGTCCTCGAGGTGGAAGCGGCGGCGATCCTTGGCCTCGTCGATCATCTCGACGGGACGTTCGTCGATGTCGTCGAGCTGATCAATGGCTCGAATGGACGCGTGATCACGATGGGTCTCGGCAAGTCCGGAATCATCTGCAAAAAAATCAGCGCCACGCTGGCATCGACCGGAACTCCTTCGTTCTTTCTGCATCCTGCCGAGGCGATTCATGGCGACCTGGGGATGATCGTGCGCGGCGACGTCGTGCTCGCCGTGTCGAATTCCGGCGAAACGGAGGAGCTGGTGCGGCTCCTCCCCAGCATCAAACGAATCGGCGCAGAGCTCGTCGCGATGACCGGCAATCCAGCCTCGACGATCGCCAAGGGCGCCGACTATCACCTCTCCGCCGCAATCTCGAAGGAAGCATGCCCGCTTGGCCTTGCACCGACGGCGTCGACCACCGCCACCCTCGCTCTCGGCGACGCGCTGGCGATGGCCCTCCTGCTGCGGAAGGGTTTCAAAGAGGAAGACTTCGCGTTCCTGCATCCGGGTGGAAAACTCGGCAAGCGATTCCTCCGCGTGCGCGACCTGATGCACGCCGGCGATCAAGTGCCTATCGTCGATATGAAGACGTCGATGCACGATGTCATTTACGAAATGTCGAAGAAGGGCTTCGGCATCACCGCGGTCACGCACGACGGCCGCGTGCTCGACGGAGTGATCACCGACGGCGACTTGCGGCGGCTCCTGCAGGGCGACGAGGAGATTTTGAAGAAGACCGCGGCGGACTGCATGAAGAAGAATCCGGTGACGATCGACGGCAACGAGCTCGCGTCGGCCGCGTTGCAGGTGCTCGAGCAGCGAAAGATCACTTCCGTCTTCATCACCGATTCGGAACGGTGCGTCGAAGGGATCATTCACCTTCACGATCTGTGGGGCCTGGAGCTTTTTTGATGAGCGATCAGCCGCAGGTCGTGCTGCGATATCGAGACGGCTCGACCCAGCGCGCGACGCTCGTCCAGACCGACATCGAGCGCGAGGTTTTCAACATCGAGGAAAACGGGACATCAACCGAAGTACCGTTTCGGAACTTGAAGGCGGTGTTTTTTCCACAAACGGATCCTGACAAGTCGCTCGAACCGGCCGCCGGGAGTCAGCTCGCAGTCGAGTTCGCAGACGGCGAGATCATTCGCGGGGTCGCACACTACAACCCGGAGCGCAACGGCTTTTTTTTATTTCCGCTCGACAGGAGCAAAAACGACAAGATCTTTGTTGTCAACTCGGCGATCATGTCCATCGAAGTGGAAAAACTATAGAGAGGTCATCCCGAGCGTAGCGAGGGACCTGTGGGGCCGGGGCGGCACGATCATCGTGCCACCCACCCACACCGATCCCTCGCGACGCTCGGGATGACAGATGGGACCCGCGATCAGCGATTACATGCGAACACTCTCTTTTGTCCTCATTCTCTTTCTCTCAGCAGTCGCCGCGTCCGCATCAGAAATTGACAATGCAGCCGCAGCGGTGACTGGAACAGAAGCTTCGTTCACGCAGCGGTTCACACCGAAAGGATTCACGCGCAGCCAGGTCGAAAGCGGCTCCGTCATTTTCGGCACGCTGCCGATGATGCGCTGGACGTACACGAAGCCTGAAGAAAAAGTCTTCGTCTTCGACGGCACCAATTCGTGGTTCTACGTTGCCGCCGACAAGCAAGTCACTGTTGCCAGCATCGATGACCGCCGCAGAAGCGAGCTGCCCTTTCTGCTCATCGGCGATCCGGCCGCGCGCGAACGGCTGTTCGAAGTACGGGAATCTGGAAATGTCATCACGCTTCAGCCGAAGACCGCGTCGAGCGCCATTCGCAATGTAAGGCTGACGATCGCGCCTAACACGCATCTGATTCAACAACTCGAATATTCGGATCGCGAAGGCAATCGCACCGTCTTCGATTTCTCCGGATACCAACGCCGCGCAGTCACGCCCGATCTGTTTCGCTTCACGCCGCCCGCGGGCGTGCAGGTCGTCAACGCGCAATAGGAGACGGGATGGCTCAGGAGTTTTCATTCGACGTCGTATCGAAAACAGATATGCAGGAAGTGGCGAACGCGATTCAGCAGGCGCAGAAAGAGCTCGCGCAGCGTTTTGATTTCAAGGGAAGCAAGAGCTCAATCGAGCTGACCAACGACGAGATCGTGCTGTCGTCGGACGACGAAGGAAAGCTTCGCAGCGTAAAGGACATTGTGGAATCGAAGTTGGTCAAACGGAAGGTCTCGCTC
>QHVY01000345.1 GCA_003223695.1 Acidobacteriota bacterium | reverse complement strand
GACTCTTGTAGACCTTGACCATTCCGATGAGCTCCGACGGCAACAGCAGGTAGTTGAAGCTTCGGGTTGCGGCGAGTTGCTCGAGCACGAACCAATCGGCGACTGCGACGTTGTGGCCGTTGACCGTGGTGTGGACAAGATTCGGTGACACGCCTCGCAGCGAGACGCGCTCGCCCTCGCCGAACTCGCGATTGATGACCACGCCCGGAACGCGCTGCACGGCTTCGGCGAGGTTCTTGTCCGGCAGCTTGTTCACATCCTTGGCCACGATGGCATCGACGATCGCGTCCGAATCCCTCTTGACCTTCACCGCTTCCTGCAACGACTCCGTGAGGCCGACAACGGTGATTTCCTCGGTCACCGGTTGATTCGGCGTCGGTTGTGGCTGGGTGGTCGGGGCGGGTTGGGGTTGCGTTTGGGCGCTCGCGAGGTGGAGATCCGCGTCTGTTTCCGAGCTTGTCGCAGGAACGAGAGCGACGGTCGCCTCACTGACTGTTTTGTAGGAAAAGCCCGTGCGCGCCAGTAATGCCTGCAGGGCCGCCTCAACGCGGTGCCGGCCGCTTACGCCGGAGGTCTTGACACCATCGAGCTCCGTACTCGATGCCAGAACCTGAATCTCCGCCTGCTTCGAAAACTTGATGATCGCTGTTTCGAGCGACTGGGGCTCAATGTCGAAATTGACCTCTCGCGCTAGTCCCGCTGCCCGGACATTGTCTGGAATCAGGAGAAATGCGGCGAGAAGAATTGCTTGCAACGAGGTCTTAATCCGAATCGATGTTAGGCAGTGTCGCATAGTACCCCCGTCTTGAAGGCCGCTTCGACCGAAAGGATGCGCGCGCTTCTGCTCCTTCAACGAACATGCGATCCAAAACGGAAGTCCTGACCAGCGGTCACGGGTCGGTGCGAGATCAGCACCGTTTCATTTCCGACGCGGCGCACGTCCACTGGAAAGATTTCGGCGAGAGCAAACACCCATTCGTCGATGTGTTCGCGCGAAACAGTGCCGGAGAAACGAAACTCACTGATCGCCTTATCGGTGATCACGATTTCTCGATGGGAATAGCGGTTGATGGTTTCGATGACCATGCCGAGCGGTTCGTCGACAAACTCCAGACGTCCTTCCTGCCACCCGACGACGGCTTCGGAGGCGACCTGCTTGACCGCAACGACAGCGGCTGCCGGGTCGATGGACACCTGCTCGCCGGCAACAACGCGAATCGCCTTCGATGCGCCCGAATTCGTCGATTGCCGAGGTCGGAGACTCTGACGCACCTCCACGACTCCCTCGGTCACTGCGACGATCGTCTTATCCATGACCCGCCGCACGTTGAATTCCGTACCCACGGCACGGATCGTCACTTCTCCAGCCTGGACGAGGAACGGCCGTTCCTTGTCCTTGGCCACATTGAAGAACGCTTCTCCACCCTCGAGAACGACATATCGAGTCTCAGATGTGAAATTGACGAAAAGTTGGGATTTGGCACCCAGGCGAACGCGGGAGCCATCGGGCAGGGAAATATCCCGGTGAATTGCGCGCTCGGTCTTGAACGCAGATGTCTCGACGGATCCGTCTCTACCAAGCTGCCAAACAACAACGCCGGCAATCAATGCGATCGTCAACGCGAACGCCGTCGCCCAAACCGGGCGAGAAAACCAATGGGGAAGTACAGGCAGCCGCGATCTTGACTTCGCACGAAAGTGCTGTCCTTCCGGCTGTTCAAGAGCGTCCAATCGGGAAGCCCATGCCGAACGTTCGCTCTGTGGTAAAGCATGGATCGACTCAAAGGTGGCCTGCACTTTCTCGAAAGCGGACCGGTTGGCGGAATCGGCGTCATACCACTGAAGCCATTGGGCCAGCTCTTCCGAATCGAGCGAGCCAGTTTGGATCCGAAGCAACCAGTCACTCGCGATTTCGAGGCGGTCACTCTCCGAGGCCAGGTCTTGCGACTTAATGGTCATCTGCTTTTCCCAGTTCGTCGCGCACAACCTGACAAACGAGCAGGCCGCGCGTCACGTAGTTGCGCACCATACGGTCGCTCACGTTCATCTCCGCGGCGATATCCCTGGTGGGCCGATCGAGAAGGACGTGCATGATGAACGCTCGGCGGCAGTTCTCCGGAAGCTCCATCAGGCGCGCGGAGATCCGGGAAAGCTCCTCCTGGGCAATTAGATTCCGCTCCGGCGAGGAATGCTCATCCAATTCATCGAAGAGCAACTTCTCTGTATAAGCCACGCGAGCACGTAGCGCCCGGTGGCGGATACGGTCGATGGCGAGGTTCTCGGCGATCTTGAACAGATACCCACGAAGAAAACTGAGTGCACCGGGACTATCCAGCTGGAGTAGCCGCACGTAGGCTTCCTGCGCTACGTCCCGCGCGTCCTGGGCATTCTGCAGCCGAGCCGCCAGGAAGCTTACCAGCGCACCGTTGTGCGCGCGGAAAAGCTCAGCGATGACGCGGGAGTGGTCCGCGAGCGAATCCTGCGACGTCTGATGGGACGGAGCGCCACCGGCCACCTCAGGTGGGGTGAGGGCGTCGATCTTTGTCGCTTCCGAGTTCACTTTAGGCTCTACCCTACAACGTCCGGCCGCTGGAAATCGGAAATTTCACCGTGAGCATTAGCCTACACCGGAAGCGCTGCGGCGCGGAGTAGTCCACGAAATCCTCACG
>QHVY01000344.1 GCA_003223695.1 Acidobacteriota bacterium | reverse complement strand
TTTGTTTGAGGCTCACAAGCGTATACCTACACTGGCCCGAACGTCGTAATCGTGCCTGAGGTTTCTGTGGTGTTGCCGCGGACGGTGTTATTTCCACGCGACTCGAACACTCCGGAACCGTTCTGCGTCAATCCATTGAGGTTCAGGCTGACGGTATGGTTCGACGCCCGCACCGTGCCGTTGTTATCGGCGGCGATGCCCTGGTGCGAGTTCGACGCAGCCACCGAGTTTGAAACCGTCAGCCGAGCCGTTCCGGAACCAGCGCCTGCATAGAACCCCCAACCATTGTGCGTCGCCTGGCAGTTGTCGGCGGACAGATTCGCAATCGCTCCTGCCGGGATTGCATACGAAAAAAAACTACCTCGCTGTTGTCTGCAGCGATGCTGTCGCGAATCGCCACTACAGCATTCTCGACATCCAGGCCGCGATAGTTTTTCTGCATCAAGGCGTGACGAGAGTCCAGGATTTCCATCCACCCCGACACCGAGCACATTCTCGCGAGCGATCAGATTGCTTACGAACAGTATTCCGTTGCGCGCGGACGACGGCGGGAGAGGTTTACGTAGAGGGCTGCACGATCACTGGGTTCCCGAGCGGCGGGATCTTCGCAACCCTTCCGGATACGGCGATCTGGTGGTTCGTGATTCTGTAGTCACTGGCAGCGGAGCTGATGGAATCCGCGTCGAGGCGAGCGGCGGAGACGTCACCGCAACCATCGAGCACACCCTCACCAGCAAGAACGGCGGTGCCGGTCTGATCGGGGCTTCGAGTGTTTCAGGCGCCCATTTGCGGATGCCGGCCCGTAATGTGATTTCGATCAGAAATGCTGATCAGTTCTCCGCCTCGTCCTCCTCGGGCGGCGTGGTGGACTTCGACATGGAGAGCTGCTCCGCCGTGGGCTCCGGCGCCTTTATTGGCGGCGGCGTCGGCGTGCGTGGCACTTCTTCGTCATCCGCCGTGACCATTCGCGTGTCGAACTCGACGATCACGGTCAATACATTCGGCACCGCGCCCACCGGAGCCGGAACGAGCATCCTCGGCCGGGGAACATACGTTGGAGGCAAACGCCAACAACAACGCCTTCACGGGCAGTTACAGCGGTAAGTGATCCGTTGTACATTTGGTCGTTCAGCGGAGACTCCCTGGCGCAGAGGCGGAGCCAGCGATCCGCTGGCTCTGCCTCAGCTTACAATCATTTCGCAGGGTAAGTCGATGTGAACGTATTTCCCGAATTGTTGTTCTCCAGTGTATTGTCGCCGCGCGAGATTACAGACGCCATCGCACCGCCCCAAGAGACGCCATTGTTGTTGTTCGCGATCAAGCTTTGCGCAACGCGTATGACGGAAGCGCCGATAGGGGACTGAGCGACGATCGCGCTCCCATTTCGCGACATGAGGCAGTGATCCAGATTGACATCGACTGCCCCCGCACCGCTGGCGCTCGCATAAATGCCAATCCCGTCGTTGTTGAACACCGCCGAATTAATCAGGTCCACCGAGGCGGGATCTAGCGTGTCGAGAAATACGCCATGGGAACCCTCGGTCACGATCGAGTCCCGAATGGAGAAGGTTCCGCCGCTGTTGATGTAGAAAGCCCTAACCGTATTATTCTCGAGCCGAGTGCGTTCGAGAACGCCTCGTCCGGGTGAAGCTCCCTTCCAGAGAATACCGTCACTGGAATTGCGAATTGTGCTATCGGTCACGATGAACCGTGGCGTAGTGCCGACGTCGAAATTCAATCCGGTGGTGAACCCGCTGATCACAACGTTCTCCATGATCAGCGCGTTATTCCCTTGCTGAAGGATCCCATTGGTTGCACCTTGTCCGTTGAGGTAGAGACCTCGGATAACCACCGCTCCGGAGATTCCGGAGCTGATGGTGATTGCCGTCCCGCTGGTCGGCGCGATCGCGGCGTGGAAAGCAGGCGGCGAGATGATCGAAATCGGTTTGTTTATGGTGAACGGACCATATCCGGCCGAGTCCATCACCACGACCTCGGCCCCCGAGTTCGACACGCTGATCGCCCGGCCGAATGTCCGGCACGGTGTCGGCCGCGTACAGTCATTGGTATCCAAACCGGAGGACGCCACCCAACTCCGTGTGAGCTGAGCCTCGGCCAGCGGAACTCCACCGATTGCCAGAAGTACGGCTACAGACAAACGAACGGCTTTGCGGCTGTTCATCGACATCTCCTTTCGTTGAGGGGCCGATCTTATCGCAGAGGCAGTACGATTCGCTGAGAGAGCGGCGATTCGCAAAGTTGCACTTCGGATCGGCGATGATGCCCGACCCTTACCCGAAGAGCGAATTCCGCTCGCGAACGGCAGGTTCTGTTTCGTCCTCCGTCCCAACACAGTGACCAAGAACAACACAGGGCTTGCGAAGTTCGGTTCGGGCGTCTTTGAATCAGCAGGAAACAACATTGTACGCGGCAACAATCACGAACAGGCCAAACGTCGTAATCGTGCCCTCGGTTTCATTGAGATTCCCGCGGACAGTGTTGTTTCCGCCTGACTCGAGAATGCCGGTGCCACCTTGCACCAATCCCCAGGCATTTCCGCTGACCGTATTGTTCGACGCCCGCACGATGCCAGTGCCATCGGCGTAGATCCCATAGAACGAGTTCGACGACGCGACCGAATTCGACACCATCAGCCGCGCCGTGCCGTTACCACCGCCTGAATAAAAACCCAAAGCCAATGTCGGTCGCCTGACAGTGATCCGCGGAGAGGTCAGCAGGCGCGCCTCCTGTAAACGCTTGCGCATGAAAACCAGCGGTGCCGTGACCAGCAGCAACGCTGTTGCGAACGGCAACCGTCGCGCTGCGAACTTGAAGGCCATACTGATCATTCTTTTCCATCAATGCATGGTTGATGATCGCCGAACTTTGGAAGCCGGCACTTCCATCGATCAAAATGCCCAGCCCATTCCCTGGCAGGACCAACTCATCGATCAACAGCGTTCCATTTGCAAACATGAACACTCAGGCCAAAGGACTATATGGGCCCGAAGGTCGTGATCACTCCGAACGTTTCCATGCTGGTGTTGCCATCCACACTGTTGTTACCTCGCGAACGAAACACCCCTGTACCGAACTGGAAAAATCCAATGTTGTTTCTGCTGACCGTATTGTTCGATGCCCGTACCGTGCCGTTGTTATTGGCGAAGACGCCGTAGTTCGAGTTTGAGGAGGCCACCGAGTTCGACACCATCAGCAGCGCTGTTCCGGCACTGCCGCCTGAATAAAAGCCGAAGACGCCACCGGTTGCCTGACAGTTGTCCGCGGACAGATCGGCAGTCGCTCCCGGTGCGCTTGCGAGCGCCCAAAAAGCGACGCTGCCACTGGCAGAGGCCACGCTGTCGCGAATGGCCACCGTCGCGTTCTCGACGAGCAATCCATAAAGATTTCCTTCAAGCAAGGCGTGATCAATGCTCGCCGATGAGGCAGGACTGCCGTCGATGAGAATGCCGTCACCCTGTGACTGACGAATCGTCGTGTTACTGATGAAGAATGTTCCGTTGCGCGCGAAGTTCAACCCGTTGTTGGAGAACCCGCTGATCACGCAGTTCTCCACGTAGAGTTTGGTGTTGCTCGCGGTCGCCGCGCCAGTGAACGTAATTCCATTCACTCCGCCGAGGCTGCCGTTGAGTGTCAGCCCGCGCAGAACCACCAGCGCGTTATCTACATTAATAGTGATCGCATTGCCCGATGTCGGCGCCAGCGCCGCGTGGTACGCCGGGGGCGAGATGATGGACACCGACTTGTTGATCGTGAACGGACCAAACCCGGCCGAGGAGAGAACGATCACTTCTCCGCCGGCGTTGGTCTTGGAGATCGCCACATCAAAGGTGCGGCAAGGGTCCGGAACGGTGCAGGTGGCGGCATCATTACCGGTGAGCGACACGGCACTGCGGTTGTTCTGGGCGAACACGGACGTGGAGACGAGAATCGACACAACGATAACCATTCCAACCTGACGCATGTGAGCCTCCTTGTTTGAGGTTCACAAGCCTATGCCAAGTTACATCGGCCTGAAAGTGGTGATCGTGCCCTGAGTCTCTGAGGGATTGCTGTCCACGGTATTGTTGCCCGCGAATGAACGATTCCAGCCGTTGCACCTCGTCTCCGCTAATACCATTGTTGATCGTGATAGCGCCACCGGTTGTCGGCGCAATCGCAGCGTGAACGGCCGGCGGCGGGCAGAATCACGACTTTCGGACCGATGTAACCGGATCGCGAGGTAGTCGTTGGGCGCGACTGTAGAGCCAATCCCTGCCGGACCTCGGTCGCGAGGTGTCTCCACTATTGCCGTGGACTGTATTGTTTCCTCGGGACCGGAATATGCCGAGGGTCTGTGAAAATCCGACGGCATTTCCAAAATGGCACAGTGCGCGCATCGAACAACAGCGCGGTTCCAGATCCACCGCCTGAAAAAAACCCGCGTAGCGGAATCGTTATCAGTCCTGAGATACGACCGTGATCGTTCCGCTCGTTTCCGCTGCATTGCCGCGGACCTTATTGTTGCCCCAGGAAATGAAGGTGGACGAAAAGTTGGTGAATCCAGTCTGAGTGTTATCGGTGGCCATGGTGTTGGAGACACGGACAGTTCCGCTCTGATCGGCTCGCACTCCGATCACATTGTTGACCACCAGGCAATTCTCGATGTTCAACACTCCTCCGAAGGCGTCGAAGCCAACCGCGGAACCTCTCGAGGCGACGCTGTCGCGCACCGTGACGATGGCATTCGCAGCTGCGAGAATCCCTGTCCCATAATCTCTGAGCTCGACCCGATTCATTGTCGCTCTGGCGGCGTTCATCGGATTCGTCACACGGATGCCGATGATGCAGAATCGCAGCGTTGTATCCGAAATCCGCAGGGTCTGGGTATCATCGATTCCTTCCTGGAATCCGCTGATGACGCAATGCTCAACATCGACCTCATCGACGGGGTCGAGTACAGCGATACCGCGCTGACCGCCCATCGCGCCGTACAAATATAAGCCGCGGATCACCACTTTGGCGCCGGCGCCGGCGTTGACGTGAACCGCATCGATGGTGGCAACGATCGCGGCGTAGATTCCGGGCGCCGCGACGATCGTCGCCGGGCGGTCGACAATAAACGGACCATAGCCGCCCGAAGTGAGGGCGACGACCTCTCCGTCATTGTTCGTTTTCGAGAGCGCGACGGCGAATGTGCGACAGGGATCCGGCACAGTGCACGCCGCCGCGTCCGAGCCGGCGATCGAGACGGCGCTGCGATTGTTCTGAGCAACGAGAGACGTAGCGAGAAGAACGGACACGAGGGCCGCGAGTCCGATATGACGCATGTGGGCCTCCTTTTCGTAGGCCCGTAAGTCTATGACAATTCCTGGACTAATCCTGGGATACCAGCGTGATTGTGCCTGAGGTATTCGTGCTGTTTCCCTGGACCTTGTTGTTGCCCCACGAAATGAATGTGGCGAAGTTTCCAAACCCGGTGCCGTTGTGCGTGGCCATCGTATTGGAGACGCGCACCGTACCGTTATTCTCGGCGTCAACACCGAATTGAGAGTTGTCCGTTGCCAGGCTGTTCTCGATATTCAACTGTCCGCTGTTGGCTACGAAACCGGACCCGCTTGAACAATTAGAAACAACGCTGTCGCGTACAGTTACGTTTGCGTTCGTGCCCGCCCATATTCCGTGGTTTGGCGCGATATCTTTCACTTCCACTCGATTGATTGTGGCTCTCACGAACGTGGGAGAGACATTCTCGATCTTGATTCCGCCTCCGCAATGGCGAATCGTCGTATCCGAGACGCGTACGTTCAGAGAGGCGATGATCCCGTAGCCTACGGCGCCTCCGAAACCGAGGAATCCGTCGATGACGCAATTCTCGACATTGACCTCGCCGGAGCTTTCGGTAACAGAGATCCCGGCATTGCCGGTACCCAATCCGTAGAGATGCAAACCGCGGATGACGACTCTCGCGGCCGCACCGGCGTTTACATGTATGGCATCGGCACCCGAAGTGGCAACGAGAGCTGCATAGATTCCCGGAGCGGCCACGATCGTCGCGGCGCGATCGATGATGAACGGACCATAACCTCCCGAGGTCAGTGCCACGACTTCTCCGTTGGCGTTGGTCTTGGAAAGAGCAACGGCAAACGTGCGGCACGGGTCCGGCACTGTGCACGCCGCAGCGTCCGAGCCGCTGATCGAAACCGCGGTGCGATTGTTCTGAGCAATGATGGACGTAGCGATAAAAAAGGACACGAGAACGCCGAGTCCGATACGACGCATGGAGCCTCCTTTTGTTTGAGGCTGAAAGCCTATTCCAATTACGCGTCAAGGACCAGCGACTACGGATATAAACGTTTTAGCGGCTCAGCGACAGAACATAAATCTCGAAGTTCCCATCGCGAGAACTTTCAAAGGCGATCTGTTTTCCGTCCGGCGACCAGACCGGGTCACCGTCGACCGAAATCCCGCCGCATCAGGGACGGCTCACGTACAAGCGCTCCGCGTCGAGAGCGGCGCATTGCTATAGGGAACGGCGCCATCGGTGTCGTCGCAGGATGATCCACCTGGCTTTCCCGGAGCGCCAATCGTATCGGATCGGCGGCCGGTCAGCAACAGATGAGCAATGGCATTGCTGCGGGAACCAATGGAACGATACGGGCGTTCGGCAACACGGTGACGAAGAACGGGACCGGCCTCAATGGCGGCGCAGGCACGTTCCGATCGGGCGGTCACAACTTCGTCGATGGAAATACCACTGAGAGCGTCGGCACAATCACCTCGGTACCGACGATGTGATCGCCGGCACTGTTCGTCGCACTCGGGTATTGTGGAGTTTCCCGAGCTCGAGGGGAGAGCCGGCCGCTCACGCCGGCTCTCCGTCAGAAGGATTACTTGGCGGTAAAGGTCCCGGTGAAGATTTCTCCAGCGGCATTATCGATGACTGTATTGTTGACGCGCGAAGTGATTTGCGCGCTAGTGGTCGCCTGAATTGCGATCGTGTTGTAGGCAACGGTGCTTCCTTCCACCCGCATCAGCGCATTGGATCCGTCCGCTTCGAGGCCGATTGCGTTCATGGAGACGTCACAGTTTTCCACGGCGATCCGACCCGGATCCGCGAATCCGTTGAGATGTGCTGTGATCCCCGAAGTTGTGTTTCCGACCACAACCGAGTCGCGAACAGTGACATCGGAGAAAACGTATGCCCATACGCCACGAACGTTACGCTCAAATCGGCAATGGTCGATCGAAGCGCGAACAGTGTTCGTTCCGGTGCCGGTTCCCCAGGCGAGCACACCGGTCTCGCCATTGCCTCGGAAGAAACTATCCCGGACGAAAAGGTAGCCACCAGCAGTGGACTGCCGTATTCCGTCGACCGCAAAGCCGGTGATAACGCAGTTTTCGACCCAGAGATAGCCGACAGTGCTGCCATAAATTCCAAAGTCACCCCCTAGGGAATTGAGATAAAGACCGCGGAGTACCACTTTATCGGTCGCAGAGGCGAAGATATCGATCCCGTCGCCGCTCGTCGGCGCGATGGCTGCGTAAATTCCTGGAGGAGAGATCACCGTGACCGATTGAGTGATGCTGAACGGGCCGTATCCGCCGGACGAAAGCACGATGACCTCTCCATTGGCAACAGTATTCGCAAGTGCGACACCGAAAGTGCGACAAGGATTCGGAACCGTGCACGATGCGGCGTCGGAACCGGTGATCGATACTGCACTGCGATTATTCAGCGGGTAAGCCGGGGTGGTCATGAGCGCAAAG
>QHVY01000398.1:4336-6734 GCA_003223695.1 Acidobacteriota bacterium | reverse complement strand
TTTTTTATACTGCTATCATCCGCGGCACTCATCCGAATCGTTCCGCGAAAAGAAGAAATTCGCAAGATGCTGCGACCGGAAGCGTAGTCAGCTCGCACGTATCCATGCCTACGTGAGGGCCATCGTTTGACATGTGCCGCACATGAAAGTATGTTCAGCACATGGGCAAGATGATTCAGATCCGCAACGTGCCTGATGCTCTGCATCGTAAGTTGAAAGCGAGAGCGGCGGAGGCGGGCATGTCGCTCTCCGACTACCTGCTGCGCGAAGTGCGAAAGACGGCCGAGCGGCCGACGATGGAGGAGCTGCTGGAGCGTTTGAAGCGTTTACCTCCTGTCGAAGTAAATGAGTCGCCAGCCGACGTGCTTCGGTCCGAGCGCGAACGTCGTGATCGTCGTTGACGCCTCGGCTGTTATCGAAATCCTACTCAGCCGTTCCGTTGGCGTACGCGTCCGCGATCGCATTTTTCGCGCGGGCGAGAAACTGAATGTGCCGCAGCTGCTGGATGTCGAAGTCCTACAAGTAATCCGCCGCTACACCCTCGCAGGTTTGATGGCCGGCTCCAGAGCGGAGGAAGCAATCGCAAGATATCGGGAAATGGAAATCGAGCGTTACTCTCATGAGCTGCTTTTTGATCGCATCTGGCAGTTACGATTCAACGTAACCGCCTATGATGCGGCGTACGTCGCGCTCGCCGAATTGCTTGGGACACGGCTCGTAACTACGGATAGGCGGCTAGCCAAAGCCGCGCCTCACGTGGCCGAACTCATACAATAGCTCTCAATGGAACCGTTTAACCTCCGTCCGCGCGAGGTCTTCGAGGAGTTATGCAAAGGCGTTGTCGGACAGGACGACGCGATCCGCGAAATCGCCGTGGCCATTGTCAAGCACCTCGTCGGCCATCCCGCGCCGAATATTCTGCTGATCGGCAACTCCGGCTCCGGCAAGACGACGCTCATGCGCGCCGTCGAGCAATTTCTGAGCAGCCGTCCCGATCTCTTCGAATACGCGAACCTCGTCCGCATCAACGCGAACGTTCTGGCCGAAGAACGCCAGGGTTACGGCCGCTCGGTCCTGGGCCGCCTTTACTCGAATGCGAAGCGAATCTTCGGTCCCGACGCGCCGGAAGAAGTGCTGCTGCACTCGGTTGGCCGCGGGATGATCTTCATCGACGAGGTGGACAAGATTCGCGCCGAAGTGCGCGGGCAGCCGAACGTGCGCGGGATCGTCGCGCAGGAGGCTTTGCTCACCCTGATGGAAAACGAGAACGTCGAATTCGAAGTCGACGACAAAACGCACAGCGTCAACTCGTCGAAGGTTCTCTTCGTCGCCGGCGGCGCATTTGAAGAGCTCTACGAAAACGTCTTTCGTCGGGCGACGATCGGTCAGGACGTCGCGCCGATGAAGCCCGTGGTCGTCGTCTCGGCATCGGGCGAAGTGCGCGAGGAGCTGCCGTTTCATCTGCGCGACTATCTGAAATACGAGGATCTCTTCCGTTACGGCATGACGCCGCAGTTCGTCTCACGTTTCGAATCGATCATCGTACTCAATGACCTTTCGGAGCCGGATCTGGCGAAAATTTTCGTCGAGCCCGACGGATCGATCTTTCGCACTTCGCGCGCGTACTTTCAGCAATTCGGGATCGATCTGCAGATCACGCGCGGCGCTCTCATCGCCATCGCCTGGGACGCCGCCCGCCAGAAACGCCTCGGCGCCCGCGCATTGCGCGAGACGTTCCGGCGCGTGATACGCAATCTCGAATTCGACCCTGCCGCGAGCGGCGCTGCCATCATCACCATCGATGAAAACATGGTCAAGCAGGCTATTACTGGGCGGGAGGCAGGAACGGCAGGCAGAAGATGAATTAAGAATTTCAAATTTCAAATGAAAAATGAAGAATCATCCCGATCGTTTTCAATTTTTCATTTGAAATTTGAAATTTGAAATTTGAAATTTGAAATTTCATCTTCCGTCCGCATGAACGACCAACCTCAAAAAACCGTCTTCTCCAAGTTAAAACGCGGCCTTTTTATGACTCACACCGAGATCATCGAGAAGGTCAAGGAGTCGATGACTCCCGATCTGCCGATCGATCGCACCGCGATCGACGGTCTCGAGGAGGGTCTGTTAGGCGCGGATGTGGGCGCCGAGCTGACGACGTCGATTGTCGATCGCGTCGAAGAGCGCATTCGCAACGAGAACATCCGCAACATGGACCGCTTCACCGCCGTGCTGCGAGAGGAAACGCGCGCCCTGATTCCGGAGCGCGAAGCATCGACAATCGATGTCGATCGGGCGAAGCCTTTCGTCATTCTTGTCGTTGGGGTCAACGGCACGGGAAAGACGACCACCATCGCGAAGCTGGCGCAGCGGTGGACAGCTGAGGGCAAAACAGTGC
>QHVY01000398.1:3738-4330 GCA_003223695.1 Acidobacteriota bacterium | reverse complement strand
ATCGGGTGGGCGTGCCGATGGTGAAGCACAAAGCGGGATCCGATCCTGGCGCGGTGGCACATGACGCGGTTGCCGCAGCGAAGGCACGCGGCACAGATATAGTAATCGTTGATACAGCTGGGCGCCTTCACAACAAAGCGCATCTGATGGAGGAGCTCACGAAAGTGCGCCGAGTGATGGGAAAGGAGCTGCCTGGCGCGCCGCACGAAACATTGTTAGTGATCGACGGAACGACCGGACAAAACGGCGTGAATCAGGCCGCCGCGTTTCTCGAAGCGGTGAAAGTCACCGGCATGATCGTCACCAAGCTCGACGGAACTGCCAAAGGCGGCGTGATCCTCTCAATCATGCGCCAGTTCGACATCCCGGTGAAATTCATCGGAGTGGGGGAGAGCGCCGACGATTTGATTCCCTTCGATCCGAACGCTTACGTCGATACTCTCTTCGAGTGACGAGCAAGAAAGTCGCGCACCGCTTTTGCGAATTCCGGATTGTTCGGTGTGTCTCCGTGACGCGCGCCTTCGATGGTGACGAATTCGGCCCGTGGCAAGATGGCTCTCAGTGCGTCGAATCGAGCAGGATTGTCGAGACT
>QHVY01000398.1:0-3657 GCA_003223695.1 Acidobacteriota bacterium | reverse complement strand
TTCATCATCGC
Organism: Acidobacteriota bacterium; assembly: GCA_003223695.1. GTDB lineage: Bacteria > Acidobacteriota > Thermoanaerobaculia > Gp7-AA8 > Gp7-AA8 > Gp7-AA10. Next base: position 3,646 of record QHVY01000398.1, on the reverse strand, counting down.
GCGTTGTTCCGGCGTCGGTTTCGGCCAATTTGGCGGCGCATTCGCGATCATCGCCTCGGATAGCGGCATTCCGCTCCGCAGACTCTTGATGAGCGGCGTCTCCTCGGTATCGAAATCGGCGGGCTCGCGGAAGCCTGTGCTGCCGCCGATGATCGCCGTCAAAAAAAGCCCCGGATGTTCCATCAGCAGCTTGAGCGCGATGGAGCCGCCCATTGAGTAGCCGGCGATGTGCGCTTTGCGGATGCCGAGGTGGTCGAGGAGTCGAACGATGTCGTTGACCATTTCGATGCCGTACGCCGCCGGATCGTGCGGTTTTCCGCTTTGTCCGTGGCCTCGGCAATCGAGCGCGATGACCTGATGATCTCGCGACAAATCGTCCATGAGCGGGCGCCACATCTCGGCGCTCGCGGACCAGCCGTGAATCAGCACGACTGGCTCACCGCTTCCGCCGATCAGATAGTGGATGCGTACGCCATTCGAGTCGAAGAACTGATCCTGGAATGGAGCAGCCTGAGCAAGGCCGCAGAAAAGGAGGATGGCGGCGAATCTCATGTCAATGTGACGTCACAGTATCCGATTGGTATTTCAATTCAGCACTCCCGCGCTTCGGAAGTAGCACGTGGCAGGAGGCGACGACGTGCGACCTTCAAAGTTTTACGCGGGGATTCTTGGCTCATTCGTCATGATGTTCGGAGGTTGGGCGATTCTGGCGAGCATCACCTTGCCATTGACACGGCAGATCGATCCGGCTCACGCGCGCGGCCGTGACCTGAACGGCGCAGTCGCCGATCCGATACTCTCCAGCGGGAAGCCTCACGAAACCGAAAAAGCCGCTGCCGTCAGTGATCGTGCTCCAACGCTCGTGCGAAGCCGATTCGATCGTCACCGTTTCACCGTCAAACTGCCCGTAGCCCATCACGCTTCCCGTTGATGTCTGTGGCTTCGCCGGTGCTGGCGAGTCGAGCGAAAAAATCGGCGCCGTGCCTTTTTGATCGAATCGCAGAGTTCCGCGCGCATTCCGGCCCGAGGACACCGCAGCGACGAAATCTTCGTTCGGCCGTTTTGGCGTCGGACTCCCGGGTGCCGGCGAATAGTAAGGATTGCGTTTCACCGCACTGTTCGTGCTATTCGCGATGGTCGACCACGGCGCCGTATCGCCTACAGCGAACATCAGAATTCCATCTGCGCCGGCCGAACGCGACCGGCGGCCCTGCCGCAACGTCCCTTCGATGCCGTTCATGTATGCGCCGATGGAATTTATACGATAACCAGTCGTCAAATTGCTTACGTTCTCGGAGGACGTGCTCGCGCTTGTAGAGCATCGGACTGGCGATGTCGACGATGCCCTCTTTCAGCCAGCCGTCCCAATCCTGAAAGACGCGCGTGTACGCGTCGGTCTCATCGAATCCTCCGCTCGCGGATGGACCATTCGACCACGCTACGAGCGCGGCGGAGACGATGATCGACGGCTTCAAGGCCGTCGCGTGCAAGTAAAGGCGCCTGACAAATTGCGTGACCTGATCGCGGCGCCATTGGCACCACAGCGGATCATTCGGACGCGGATAGCCCGCCGAGTCGTGTTGCGCTTTGTCGCCGAAATGCGCTTTGAAGCGCGCGACGCTCACTTCGTTGTAGCCAACGTTGCGTCCGACATTTTCCGGATAGCGCGTTCGATCGAGGTGAATTCCATCGATGTCATACGCAACGATCAGATGCAGCAGGACGTCGATCGTGTACGACGCCGCAGCGGGATGGCCGAGGTCGATGTACCAATCGTCACCATAGCGGATTTTTTTGGGCAGCGATCGCGTGGCCCATTGCTGCGATCCGCTGTACGGCCGATTGTGTTCGGCGTCCCAGACGTGCTGCAGAAACGCATGCTTCGGATCTTTCGGCAGCGCAACCGCGGGATCGCCCCGATAAATCGCGCCGACGATTACAAACGCGTGCACCTGAATTCCGGTCGCGTGCGCCCGCTCGATGATGTAGCGCAGCGGATCGAAGGTCCACCGGCCCGACGCATCCGGCTCGCCGACGCCGCTCACTTCAGTCAACGGCTCTTTGCTGTCGAGATACCAGGAGTCGCCGCGCCGGCGCACTTCGACGAAGATCGCATTGGCGTGACTCTGAGCTGCGAGCTCGATGGCGCGATCGATGTCGGCGTGAGTGCCGAGGGGAGTGTGGAAGGTGTCGACCCAGTAGGCGCGAAATTCATCGGCTGCCGCCGTCGCCGCCCAGATCGCAATCGCAATCGCCGCCAGCCGCCTCATCCGTTTCATGGCATTGTAAACGGATGCAGCGCAAACGCCCGATCAAAACCCTCGAGCGCGTTCTCTCTAAAGCGGGCATCGGCTCACGCACCGAGGCGCGGAAGTGGATCGCGGAGGGGCGGGTGAGGGTCAACGGGCATGTCATCACCAATCCTGATGAATGGATCGATCTCGAGCGCGATCGCGTTGCCTTCGATGGCAAGCCGCTTCGCAAAACAGAGCGCACGTATCTGCTGCTGTATAAACCTAAGGGCTACCTGACGACGTATTCCGATCCGCAGGGCCGCCCGACAATTTACGACCTGCTCCCCGATCGTGATCGTTACCTTTTTCCCGTCGGCCGGCTCGACCTCGAGACCAGCGGATTGCTCATCCTGACGAACGACACTGCGTTCGCTGAACGCTTGACGAATCCTGACTTCAAAGTGCCAAAGACGTATCTCGTGAAGGCATCGAAGGTCCTGACGGACGACCAGCTCGAACGGCTTCGGCAGGGCGTCGGACTGCGCGATGGCATGACTCGGCCAGCAATCGTGAATCGAGTGGCGGCAAACAAATTCGAGATCACGATCACCGAAGGCCGCAACCGGCAAGTCCGCAGGATGGTCGAGGCGCTCGATGCGAAAGTGTTGAAGCTCGTGCGCGTGGCGATCGGCCCGATTCGCATCGGAAATTTGCAAATTGGGAAAGCGCGCAAATTGGCGGCTGCGGAGATCAAGAGTCTCATGTGATCACCACAGAGAGGACGGAGAGGACGGAGATTCTCCGTCCCCTCCGTCCTCTCTGTGGTGAAGAATCTCCTCCACTACCGGCCACGTAGCCTTCTGCCACTCCTCGCCCATCAGCAGCCCGGCAGACGCGAGATAGAGCGCGATATTGCGCAGATCGAACCGCTCCCGCAGCTCATCGACCGCGGAGCGAACCACCTCAGCAGATGGCGGCGTGTAATCCTCCGTCTCGATCGATCCGTTCACGTGCGGAATGCCCCAGCGATCGAGGAAGGCGGCCATCATCTCGTTCGCCTCATGCGTGTGAAACTGCATCAACGCGGTCTCGAGCGTCTGCTCGAACTCGGCAGCTCCAATGCGCGACGCGAGAAGCTCCGATTTCTTCTCCGCGGACATTTTGCGAATCGTTTCGTCGCGGAAATGAAGGGCCTTCGCGAGCTGCGCCGTCGCCACGGCTTTTGTCGTCGCATCGGCATATCGCCAGAACGCGCGAAGGATTCGCTGGCGCAGATCGGCGTCGGCAATCTCGCGCAGGATGCGGCGGCTATTCCACATTTTCGTTCTTCGTTATTCGTTCTTCGTTCTTTGTTGTTCGTAAAGAGAGATCTACGGACAACGAAGAACGGATAACGAACAACGAGTCACGGA
>QHVY01000397.1 GCA_003223695.1 Acidobacteriota bacterium | reverse complement strand
GCAATGCGAAGGCCCGCGTGGTAGACGCTCTTCTCCGCGGAGCTCTTCGCCAGACGAAAGAGCGTATTGTGAATGACTTGGCAATCGATCTCGATCGATTGTCCTTCCCAGGCGAACGAGACGTGGCAGCTCTGACCGACTGCCGGAAGGCTTCCCTGATGCGCGATGCGGATGCCTTCGACCGACGCATCAACGAGGAAAATACGGGCTTCGCCGACTCGCCCCGGGAGCGGTCGCGACAGCTTCACACGTGATACTTTTCGTCGCTCCTTGGGCAGCTGC